>CAIVHI010000442.1 GCA_903905685.1 uncultured Bacteroidota bacterium
AAAAAGCACGCTTACGGAAAAAGGCTTCCAGCAAGCCATAGATGAAGCCATTGCAAAAAACGACATGTTTTTCAATATTGAATTGAAACATGCCAATTACAAACGCCACTTCTACAGCAGCAGCATACCAATCATCATTTACGACACCGATTCGTTCCACATTTTGGAAGTCAACCAATCGGCAGTAGACAAATACGGCATAAGTAAGGAGGCGTTTTTGACACTCCTTTTCACCGACATTTTCCCCAAGGAAGATGTGGAATCATTCCTGGAAGCCCACGAAGCGCACGACTACGGCCAATTCGACACCGGCTACTGGCGCAATGTGAAACAGGATGGCGCACTTTTTTTCGTGAACATCTATACCCACTATACCTATGTAGATGAGAAGGAAACCGGGATGTCGTTCTTGTTCGACGTGAACGACAAGTTGTTGGAAGACATCACCAACAAAAACTCCCAAAACCTGATTAAAGGACAGAAAGAACAATTCGACAGCATCCTTTCCACCCTCAGCGACGCGGTTTGGAGCATCAGGGCCGATACTTTGGAACTGATTTACGCGAATAACGCTTTCTACAAATTGTTCGGCTTCTCACCCGAAGAAATGACGGCCAATATCGACCCGTTTTTCAGCCTCATTCACCCCGACGACCAAAAGGCGTTCCGGCAGTCTATGCAGGGTGTGAGCTACTCGGGAAGTGCGCGTGTGGAATACCGGTACAACCACCGCGATGGCTCGTTGAAGACGCTGCAGGCCCACGTAACCCTGATTAAGGGTTCGGAAGGCAAACCCGACACCCTGAACGGTGTTACCGTGGACGTGACCAAGGAGCGCGCCTTGCAGGACAAAATCCGCAAAAGCGAACAAAACCTGCTGGCCACCATCAACAACACCAAGGACTTGATTTGGTCGGTGAATACGAATCTGGAAATCATCTTCTGCAACAAGCCCTATCAGGAATACGTATACCAGATTTCACGCACTTCTCCCCGGCCCGGCGACTACGTATTGGGCGAATGGGGCTCCGACGACTTCATTGCATTACGCACCAACGACTACAAGCGGGCACTTGCAGGAGAGTCGTTCATAACGGTAGTAGAGGAGAAATTTGGTGGGGAAGTGATGTATAAAGAGTTCAGCAACAACCCTATTATAGACCATGAGGGGAAGATAACGGGCGTAAACTGCATAGCCCGCGACATATCGGAGCAGCGTAGGCAGTTTATGAAGATACAGCAGCAGAACGAAAAGCTGAAGGAAATTGCCTGGATTCAAAGCCACGGCGTTCGCGCCCCTGTAGCCGCCATACTAGGCCTCATTGAGTTGTTCGATTACGAAGCCGAAGGCAATGCCTACAACGTCGAAATCCTTGAGATGCTGAAAAAAGCCACCCAAGACCTTGACATCGTCATCAAAAAAGTGGTTGAAAAAACCGAAGTGTTGGATCAAGATGGTGGGGAGTGATGCCCCACTCTTGATTTATGTTGAATGGCAGGATGGCCGTCCCAATTTCACTCTGCTCAGCCTACCTGAACCCACACAATACAGACATTACAAACATACCCATCGCTTCGCCGCCATGAAAAGCCCTATAAACTTCCTCGTTCATCGTTGATTTTGAAAAATCCTAATCCCAATTGAGTTCGATGCGTTCAATAGCCCCATCTAGTCCAATGTCAATCTGGCGTGTTGAGTAGGTATGAAACAAATCCAGAGCTGTTGCCGCCCATTGGCTGTTGACGGTTTTCTGGACTGTCACTCGGTCCCCTTAAAAGAGCAACCATTTCATTTAAATGATGCCTACTCATCCACACAAATTTATTAAAAGGCTCCAACGGCACCCATAATCCGCAAAAGCCTAAGTTCAAGTATAAAAAGACCATTGCATTTGGCCGATTTTCTACATATCCCTTACCCCAACTGCCTCAGCAGCACATTGGCCATTGCAACAATACCTTCGCCCTTGCCCACAAACCCCATTTGCTCGGTGGTGGTGGCTTTAATGGATATGTCGTTGGGGCTCATGTTCAGTACGGCAGCCATTGTAGCCCGCATATCGGGGCCGTATTTCTTGATTTTCGGGGCTTCCAGCAATACCGTGGCATCTACGTTTACCGGCGCATAACCCTTGGATGCAACCAGCTCACCACACTTTTTCAGCAATATTTTGCTGTCTATGCCCTTGTAGGCCGCATCGGTATCGGGAAAGTGTTGACCAATATCACCTAGGGCGAGAGCGCCCAGCAGGGCATCGCACACGGCATGCAGCAGCACATCGGCATCGGAATGTCCCAGTGCCCCTTTTGGCGATGGTATGAGCACCCCGCCCAACCAAAAATCCCGTCCTTCCACCATTTGATGAAAGTCTATTCCTTGTCCAATCCTATACATAACGTTTCATTTTTTGTTCAACCTACAGCCTTCGCTGCCTGCCCACCCTACAAAAATACGGGTCGCCACACATGGCAACCCGTATTTTTTTTATGCGCAATGAAGAAAGTCGATTCTATCAAATTTGGAGTCCGAATTTTTCGCTCGTATCTATCGCTTCTTGGTAGCCGGCGTCGGCATGACGGATGACACCCATGGCGGGGTCGTTGTGCAGCACGCGGCGCAGGCGCTCGGCGGCATCTTCGGTTCCATCGGCAACAATCACCATACCCGCATGGAGCGAATAGCCCATGCCCACCCCGCCACCGTGGTGGAACGATACCCAGCTTGCACCGCCGGCGGTGTTGATGAGTGCATTCAGAATAGGCCAGTCGGCCACGGCATCGCTGCCATCCTTCATGGCTTCGGTCTCGCGATTGGGAGACGCTACCGAGCCGGTATCCAAGTGGTCGCGACCAATTACTATGGGCGCCTTCACCTTTCCGGTGCGCACCAATTCATTGAACAGCACGCCGGCCTTTTCTCGCTCTCCCATACCGAGCCAGCATATGCGTGCCGGCAACCCTTGGAACGCTATGCGCTCCCTTGCCATACGCAGCCAGCGGTTGAGCCCGGCGTTTTCAGGAAAAAGCTCCATCAATGCACGGTCGGTGGTATAAATATCTTCGGGGTCGCCACTCAATGCCACCCAGCGGAAGGGGCCCTTGCCCTCGCAGAACAACGGACGGATGAATGCAGGTACAAACCCCGGAAAATCGAACGCATCCATCACCCCGCGCTTGTCTTTGGCTTGGCCACGCAGGTTGTTGCCATAGTCGAACGTGACTGCACCCCTCTTTTGGAGGGTCAGCATTTGGCGCACGTGGCGGGCAATGGTATCCAAAGAACGGCTTTCATATTCGGTGGGGTTGGCCGACCGCAATATATTGGCTTCGGCAACACTCATGCCCTCGGGGAAATAGCCGATGAGCGCATCGTGGGCCGATGTTTGATCGGTAAGGGTATCGGGCGTGATGTTGCGGTCCAGCATGCGTTGCAACAAGTCAACGGCGTTGCAACACACGCCAATAGATACGGCCTCGCCATTATGCTTGGCCTCAAGCGCCATGTCGATAGCTTCGTCAATATTGTCGGAGAATTTATCCAAGTATCTGGTTTCCAAACGCTTGCGAATGCGCCATTCTTCCATCTCTGCGGCGAGACAAACCCCTTCGTTAAGGGTGATAGCCAGCGGCTGAGCCCCACCCATGCCGCCCAAGCCGGCGGTCACATTCAGGGTCCCCTTCAAGGTGCCGCCAAAGTGCCGTGCGGCAAGCGATAGGTAGGTTTCGTAGGTGCCCTGCACAATGCCTTGCGAGCCAATGTATATCCAGCTACCTGCGGTCATTTGGCCATACATCATCAGCCCCTTGGCTTCCAATTCGCGGAAGTGCTCCCAAGTAGCCCACTTGCCTACCAAATTGGAGTTGGCGATGAGCACACGTGGTGCGTTTTTGTGGGAGCGAAGCACACCTACTGGCTTGCCGCTTTGCACCATCAGGGTCTCGTCCTCATTCAGGTTTTTGAGGCATTCCAATATCTTGTCGAAGCTTTCCCAATTTCTTGCTGCCTTTCCTATACCCCCATACACTACCAAATCTTCGGGCCGCTCCGCCACTTCCGGGTCCAGATTGTTTTGAATCATGCGGTATGCCGCCTCCGTAACCCAGTTTTTACAATTCAATTCGGTTCCTCTTGGTGAGCGAACCGTCCGATGCTCTATCAATGCCATAACAACTATATCTTCTATCGTTTAATATTTCAGTCTTTGGTTTGAATTACGTTGTAAAATTACTACTTGAAACGGCATTTAATGCCGCCGGCAGGATATACAGCTATTTGTTTTTAATATAGTGCCCAATGAGCTCAAAATGGGTGGCAGGTGCTACTTCAGCAACCACTTGGAAACGTCCTCGATTATGGGCTTTGTAATTTGATGCCTTGTGCCTTGGTAAGGGTGCAATTCGGGCTCCATCCCGAGCGACTTCATAAATTCAATGGCCGCTTTGCAGTCTTCATACGGAATCTTCTCGTCCGCCGTGCCGTGGGCTGCGAAAACGCGAAGGTTTTTCAGGGCAGGCGATGACTTTACCGAAGCCCGAAGGAAGGGCACTATCATTCCACCGATTGGGGCAATTCCCTTCAACAATTGTGGGTGCAACAGGCCTACACAATAGCTCATCATGGCACCCTGGCTGAACCCCGACACGTATACCTCCTTGGGGTTGGCATGGTACCTAGCCACAATTTGGCCTATGAACTTCACCAACAACCCCGTAGAATTGAGCATATCTTCCTTGCTGCCATCATGATGTCCGTTCATGTGGCTCATTTCATACCATTGGTAACCATTGGCGTTTACCTGCTTGGGAGCCCGCACCGACACCACGATGAAATCTTCGGGTAGCGACTGCTTGAGATCGAAAAGGTCGGCCTCATTGCTGCCATATCCATGAAGCAAAATGATGATCGGCGGATTGCCGGCCTTCTTGGCGGGCAAGTGTACAAGATACTTGAGTGCCAAGTCGTCCTTCAACCGCAAGTCTTGCGCGCCGGCACTATAGGAAATTAGAAAGGCCAAAGCAAAGCCAAAAAACAAATGCCTCATCGAATTATCGCAAAATTTTATCCAAATTTAGGTATTTCGAGAACATGTACGAATCGGATGGCGACAAAAATTTTTAACGTCAGGTTTCGGGTTATTTGAGTTATTTTGCAAAAAGAGCAACACTTTAAAAGTATTTCCACTAATTCAAAATTCACGACTATGCAACACAGTGAAGGCTATGTAGTTCATGAACTGGAACACGGCATCGCCACAATAGAATTTTCGCACCCCGCAGGCAACTCGCTTCCGGGAGCCATCCTCACCGATTTGGCGCAGACCATCAACAACGTTGGCCTCGATAGCCGCGTGAGGGTCATCATCTTGAAGAGTGCCGGCGACAAGACTTTTTGTGCGGGTGCTTCTTTCGACGAACTGACCGCCATAAGGAACGAAGCCGAAGGCAAGCAATTTTTCAACGGCTTCGCATTGGTCATCAACGCTATGCGCAAATGCCACAAGCTCATCATTGGCCGCGTGCAAGGCAAAGCCGTGGGCGGCGGTGTGGGCTTGATAGCCGCTACCGATTATGCCATTGCTACCGAAGAAGCATCCATTAAGCTGAGCGAACTTGCGGTGGGTATAGGCCCATTCGTGGTAGGTCCGGCAGTGGAGCGCAAAATGGGGGTTTCCAGCTATTCGCAACTTGCCATAGACGCTACCCAATGGCGCAGTGCCGATTGGGCCAAACGCCATGGCCTGTATGCCGAGGTTCACAAAACCACTTTGGAGCTTGATGACTCCGTTGCCGACTTGGCCGACAAACTCGCCCACAGTAGCCCCGAAGCCATGGCCCAGCTCAAAAAAGTATTTTGGCAAGGCACCGACAATTGGGACACCCTGCTGTCGGAACGCGCCGCCATCAGCGGCAAGCTTGTGTTGAGCGACTTTACCAAGGATGCCATCGCGAACTTTAAGGCACGCGCAAAATAAATCGGATAATACCTGCACATTTGATTGGGCCGTTGCTACAACCTATAAATTGGTGGCAACGGCCCGACCAAAGTTGTGACAGCATTCCTAATATTCATCATTCAGCTATCTAAACACCATGCCAGACCAATCCAATTTCGACCCCAATGCCATAGGGCTCCTCGAGAACAATATCTTCGGACTCCCGTTCAGCGAGGAGGAATCGGCCCTTGTATTGGTGCCAGTTCCTTGGGAGGTGACGGTATCCTACAGGGAAGGCACATCCTCGGGTCCCGACCATATTTTTGAAGCCTCACTCCAAGTAGACCTCTACGACCCCGATTATCCCGGCGAGTGGAAGAAAGGCTACTACATGACCCCGGGCGAGGAAGACCTGGTAGATACCGGGGTGAACCTACGTGACCAAGTAGTGGGCTTGCTCGACGCCATGGAAAATGGCGAAGATATTGCCGGCGACGAAGATTTGGCTGCAGCACTCGATGAAGTGAACGAAGGTTGCGCCGTAATGACGGAATGGGTGTATCGCGAAACCGGCAGACTCATGGACAATGGCAAAAAGGTGGGCCTGGTGGGTGGAGATCACAGCACGCCGCTGGGTTATATCAGAGCACTGGGCGACAGGCACGAACAATTCGGCATCCTCCAAATTGATGCCCATGCCGACCTGCGCGACGCTTATGAAGGTTTCCTGTTCTCGCATGCGTCCATCATGTTCAATGTATTGGCTACGGTGCCGTCGGTAACCAAACTGGTGCAGGTTGGCATTCGCGATTATTGCGATAGCGAGTTGGAACTCATCAACAATTCTGATGGCCGCATCCACACGTTTTTCGACCGCGACATCAAGAACCGCCAGTATGAGGGCGAAACTTGGAAAAACATCTGCCGCGAAATCGTGGATGCATTGCCCCAAAAAGTATACATCAGTTTCGATATCGACGGACTCGACCCCAAACTGTGCCCCAACACCGGCACACCCGTTCCCGGCGGCTTCGAAGCCGAGCAAGTGTACTACCTCTTCAAAATGTTGAAATCTTCGGGTAGAACCATCATCGGCTTCGACCTTAATGAAGTGTCGGTAGGCGACGAAGACAATGGCATTGATGCGGTAACCGGCGCAAGGGTATTGTATAAACTTTGCAACTGCATGATGGCCTAATGGCTTGGCAATATTTAATTGTTCTAATTTTGTAATCCTTATGCGTAAAGCCATCATCACTGTCATCATGTTGCCTTTGCTGCTGGCGAGTGCCGGCGTAAGGGCGCAAGGTTTGATGGGATGCTACAGCACTTATAATAATGTAAACCTCATTGGGGAAAATCCGGCATATGCCGTAACCGACGACCGTGCGCAAATCAACGTATTGGGTTTCGGGGCATTGGCGGGTAG
>CAIVHI010000443.1 GCA_903905685.1 uncultured Bacteroidota bacterium
CAATAATTACCTTTCCTTGT
Organism: uncultured Bacteroidota bacterium; assembly: GCA_903905685.1. Classification (GTDB taxonomy): domain Bacteria; phylum Bacteroidota; class Bacteroidia; order Chitinophagales; family Chitinophagaceae; genus CAIYTT01. Next base: position 21 of record CAIVHI010000443.1, read on the forward strand.
CCTTGCTTTTATCGTCTTTTGACGGTGTGTTATTTCGGGACATTCCTTTCAGCCTTCCCTTTACCTTTTCCATCTCATATTCCTGTTTGCCAGAAATAAGGCCGTCAAAGTAGTCATTACCCTCGTTGGTACTACCAGAGGTTAACTTCTTAGAAAGCTCTGGCTCATGCTTGGCAATAAGGTAGCCGTTATTGAACCCTTCCGTATATAGCTTTTCGTTCTTTTCCATATTAAAAAGTTTCGTTTACATGTTTACCTAAATACTCATTGATTGAGTCATTATCGTACAGAATAATTTTCTTCTCAGGCTGTGATAAACGAAGCTTTCCTTCATCTCTAAGTTTCTGAAGGGTGGTTTTACTGGAAATTCTTAGAATTTTCATAGCTTCTTCACCTGAAATCCACTTATCCTGCTTCACGCCCTGTTTTTCTTTGATGCGTGCGGCCACCTTTTCTATCAGGGCATTAATGACTTCGTCCTATAAGTAAATTACCTCCATAAAGTTTCAGAATTATACGGTGGCAAAGTAGGAATTATTTTTAACCTGTGGTATGGGTAAAGCACCCATTTTTAAAGCCTTTTGAAAATAAATTACTGCAATGTGATGTGCTGGTTTTAAGGTTAACCACTCATTGTCATGCTGATGCCGGCGTTGTACCTGCCATTGTTTTTGTGCTTACGTTTTCCTTGAAAACAAAAAAGCAGCTAGATTTTCATCTAACTGCTCGATTTTCATTGTAGCGAGATCGGGAGTTGAACCCGAGACCTCAGGGTTATGAATCCTGTGCTCTAACCACCTGAGCTACCTCGCCAGTCCTCGCACAAGCCGCTGTTAGGGTGGGCTAACCGGTGTTTATTGTGCGATTGGGGTGCAAAAGTAATTTCTTTTTGGCGAAAACAAAAACACTCTTGCCCAAAACCGAAAAAAATTGTCGCGTCCGCCTTCGGCTGCCGTCAATGCCATTCCAGTCCGGCCAAGTGCATCACTTCGCGCACGGCTTCGTAGGTCTTGGCGGCAAAAGGGGCCAAATCGGTAGCGGGTATCCAGCGGGCTTCCATGATGTTTTCTTCTTGTTGGGGTTGCAGGCGTTGTTGGGAATCGGCATGCATTTTATACCAAGCCGTCCGCTTGATCATCGGGGTTTTATGCTGGGTGTAAATGTGGTAACTGTCGCAAATCTTATCTCCCAAGGCCACGGTTTGCAGTCCCGTTTCCTCACACACCTCGCGCACCGAGCATTCGGCCAATGTTTCGCCTTTGTCCAGCTTGCCCTTGGGGAGGTCCCACTTGCCGCGCCTAAAAATCATGAGGATGTCGCCGGCCTCACTATACACGATTCCGCCTCCTGCATCTATGGGTTGAAACATCAAAGCCAATACGGCCTCGGCTGCTGCTTCCGATGCCACTTCAATTACCACCCCGTGTGAGTCTGCCGTTTCCAGTACGGCCAGCGCCTCCTTCAGCACTTTGTCGGTTAGGGTGGGGAAGGCCCTGAATGTCAATGCCTGGGGCATAGCTGCCAAGCAGGCTGCGGTGTCGGTGGTCAGTAAAAGGGGCTTGTCGTTGCAGTATATCTTGCGGGTGAACATCGTAGTGAGGAGTGGAATATCTGTGGGAGTGAGGTTTTGCCGGCTTCTTGTTTTGTTGTAGGTTTGAACCGTATGATGAACACACCCCAACATTTTGCAGAGAAGCTTCTGCAAATTAAGGCATTACAGGTCAACCTGCAAAAACCGTACACTTGGGCATCGGGCTGGCTGTCGCCCGTTTATTGCGACAACCGCAAGGTGCTTTCTTTTCCGCATGTGCGCGACTTCGTGAAGAGCGAATTGGCCAACATGGTTTTGGAGCATTTTCCCGATGCCGACGTGATTGCCGGTGTGGCAACTGCCGGTATCGCCCACGGCGTTATGGCGGCCGATTTGCTGAAACTGCCCTTCATATACGTGCGCTCCAAACCCAAGGAGCACGGCATGGGCAACCAGATTGAAGGCGTGCTGGAACCCGGCCAAAAGGTGGTGATTGTGGAAGACCTGATATCTACCGGCAAAAGCAGCCTGCAGGTGGCCGACGTGCTGCGCGAGCAAGGCGCAGTAGTGGCAGGCATGGTGGGCCTGTTCACCTACGGCTTCCCCGTGGCCAATGAGGCTTTCGAAAAAGCAGGAGTGCCGCTATATACCATCAGCAATTATGAGGCATTGGTAGAAGTGGCCGCCGCCAAGCACCTCATTGCCGCCGACCAAATGGAGACCCTGCGCCAATGGCGCACCAGTCCGTCTACTTGGGGCAGGTAGTAGGAGTAAAAGTGTAAACCAACAAACCCATTTAAATAATACAGGGCAACCGGCATAGCGTCGGTTGCCCTGTATTCGTATTGTCGAATCAATTGAATGCGTTCAGGCCGGTAATGTCGTTGCCGGTAATGAGGAGGTGGATGTCGTGCGTACCTTCATAGGTCACTACCGATTCCAAATTCATCATGTGGCGCATAATGCTGAACTCGCCGGTGATGCCCATGCCGCCAAGAATCTGGCGGGCTTCGCGCGACACTTTCAATGCCACTTCGCAACTGTTCCTTTTGGCCATCGATATTTGGGCGGGCGTGGCGCGGTCTTCATTGCGCAGCACCCCGAGGCGCCAATTCAAGAGTTGCGACTTGGTGATATCCAAAATCATCTCGGCCAGTTTCTTCTGCGTAAGTTGGAAGCCTGCAATGGGCCTGCCGAACTGCACACGTTGCTTGGCATAGCGCAAGGCGGTGTCGTAGCAATCCATGGCGGCACCAAGGGCGCCCCAGGCTATGCCGTAGCGGGCGCTGGAGAGGCAGGTAAGGGGGCCTTTTAAGCCTTTGATATCGGGGAAGATGTTGGCCTTGGGTACTTTCACGTTGTCGAAAACGAGCTCGCCGGTGGCAGATGCGCGCAGCGACCATTTACCGTGGGTTTCGGGAGTGGTGAAGCCCTCCATGCCGCGTTCCACCACCATGCCGCGAATATTGCCATTGGGGTCTTTGGCCCAAACTACGGCGATGTCGGCAAACGGTGCATTGGATATCCACATCTCGGAGCCGTTGAGGATGACGTGGTCGCCTGCATCGGTATAGCGTGTCAGCATACCGGCCGGATTGGAGCCGTGATTGGGTTCCGTGAGGCCGAAGCAGCCCATGAGCTCGCCGGTGGCCA
>CAIVHI010000444.1 GCA_903905685.1 uncultured Bacteroidota bacterium
ACCGATGAAATCATGCAACTGTTGTTCAACATTTGTCGGGACTACCAAACGGCATTCATCATGGCAACCCACGACTACAATATTATCCAGAAATACCCGGCTCGGGTAATGAAGATTGAGGGCGGAGAATTGAAGGAGATTAGTGCAGCGGGTTTATGAAGACGTTGCCAAGGTATTGTTGGGCAGTCTTCTTCCGTCCTTCCAGTTTGTATCCGAGAATCAGCTTGAATATTCGGCTATCCGTTTGGTTGGTTAATGCCGAGCCGTAGCCAAAGTCAATTTCTACGTTCTTGATGACATCAAGGTCTACGACTGCATATAATTGATGGTGCGGTGTATTTGGACTAGCCGAAGCAAGAAAGCCGGTTTCCCCGTAGTATTCTGCTCCAACGGCGATTTGTTTCTTGATGCTGTAACTCAACTTGGAACTGGGCACGAAGTCAAACCCCTTTCGGGAATTGGGGCCGTACAGTGATTTGTCGAAAACGGGGTTGATGGCCAGATACAGCCGCTTAAATTGCTTGTCAATAATTGGGCGCAGTTCCAGGTCCCATGTATCGGCGCTGAATTTGGGCCCTATGTAGCCCACTTCGGCCGACATGCTCACGCCGACCGGCCAATGCCAGCTATCGGGAACGCGCACACGTGGCCTGATGTGGGAGCCTGTTTCTACATAACAGGCACCGGGTACCGCGGCATTGAAAAAGTAAAAGCCGGTTTCAAACCATGAGTTCCAACCGTGCGTTATTTCGATGGTTTCATGTGTTTGGTTGTTGCCGGGGTAAGTACCGTCGGTAGTGGTAGTCGTGCCACGGAAGATATGGTTGCTGTGCAATTCGAACATGGTTGCACGGGGCTCCATCGTCTCAGACCCATAAACCTGAATCTCAAAATCGTCCTGTGCCCTTGCGAAGAGGGGGAGGGTGAGTGCAGATAATAAAAATATTTTGAATTTCATGTTAGATATTGTCCAAAATATACAACGAAGGTAATGTTGATTTGATTGGGTTTTGCGCTTTTGGTCACAAATAATGGGGTAATATGCTTTGGCGTGGTATATTGTAAAAGGATGGTGTTTGTCTATCGGTGCAAGTCTACAAGCGCCGATGGAGGTAGGAGCGGCATCTATTTTGAACAACGTCAATGAGCCGGAAAATTTGGCTTAATTCTGTGTACCTTCGCCCCAAGTTTTGGCTTGTTGTTTTTTCTGCTCGTATGCAGCATTTAACAGGCCTGTCCCCGTGGTAGGGATTAATTGAAAATTGTCTATGATATCGGTAAATAATTTGTCGCTTCGATATGGTAAGCGCGTACTTTTTGAGGACGTAAACCTCAAATTTACAGAAGGGAACTGCTATGGTATTATTGGGGCCAATGGTGCCGGTAAGTCTACATTCCTTAAAATTCTTTCGGGAGAAATCGACCCCACAACCGGGCGCGTAGAGATTTCGAAGGGGGAGCGTATGAGTGTTTTGAAACAACACCATCAGGAATACAATGATGTTCCCGTTTTGGAAACCGTAATTCGAGGCAATCAGAAGCTGTTTGCCATCATGAAGGAGAAGGATGCCATTTATGCCAAGGAAGACTTCACCGAGGAAGACGGCAACCGTGCCGGTGAGCTCGAAGGACTGTTTGCCGAAATGGACGGATGGAACGCCGAGAATGATGCGGCCACCTTGCTGAGCAATTTGGGCATCAAGGAAGAGTTTCACTCCAAAACAGTAAAGGAATTGGATGGCAACCAAAAGGTGCGTGTACTGTTGGCGCAAGCCATCTTCGGTCATCCCGACATCCTGCTCTTGGACGAACCTACCAACGACTTGGATTTGGAAACCATTTCTTGGTTGGAGGATTTTCTTGCAGACTACGACAAGATAGTGCTCGTCGTGTCGCACGATCGTCACTTTTTGGACAGCGTTTGTACGCACATTGCTGATATCGATTTTGGGAAAATCAACATTTTTACCGGTAACTACTCCTTCTGGTACGAGTCCAGCCAATTGTTGCTTAAACAACGCAGTGACCAAAACAAGAAGGCTGAAGACAAGATTGCCGAACTGAAGGATTTCATCGCCCGATTCTCGGCCAACGCATCCAAATCCAAGCAGGCTACGAGTAGGAAGAAGGCGTTGGACAAAATCAACCTCAACGATATGCGCCCGTCCAACCGCAAGTATCCCGCCATTCTCTTCAACAACCAAGTGCGCGAAGCAGGCGACCAGATATTGGAAGGCGTGAATTTGGGCAAGGAAATGGGGGGCGAGACGCTGTTCAAGAATGTTAGCTTTGATTTGAAGCGCGGACAGAAAATCATCATCCTATCATCCAATCCCTTGGCCACCCGAGCCTTCTATCAAATATTGGCCGGAGAGGACAAAGACTTTACGGGTACCTTCAAGTGGGGCATAACGGTGACGATGGCCTACCTGCCTGCCGATAACAGTTCGTATTTCCATGGTGAAGACTTATCTCTGGTAGATTGGTTGCGCCAATATTCCGAAGAGAAGGACGAGACCTTCATTCGCGGTTTTTTGGGCCGCATGTTGTTCTCGGGCGAAGAAACCCTCAAGAACGCCAGTGTATTGAGTGGAGGGGAGAAGGTGCGCTGCATGCTTAGCCGCATGCAAATGCAAAAAGGCAATGTGATACTGCTTGATGAGCCTACCAACCACTTGGA
>CAIVHI010000445.1 GCA_903905685.1 uncultured Bacteroidota bacterium
AACGGTACAAACGGTACAAACGGTACAAATGGAGTGGCCAATCTCAGCAGTTGGAATGTTACTGTTGTGCCATCTAATTGGAATACGGGCACACCTGCCGGATTTTATTATGTTGATGTAGCGCTAGACACCATTTCAACTGCAGTTGCCACTTCCGGCACCGTTTCCGTATTCAAAATGGGTGCGTCTACTACTACATGGTTAGCGTTGCCGTATACCTGGTATGTCGATGCGTCTGATGTTTTTTATTGGGGCTATAACTACTCCCCAGGGCATGTAAGAATCGATATTCAAAATGCATCTGGAAATTCATTTTCGTTTACGGGGAATGAATACTTCAGGATCGTCGTCATCCCGTCAACGTTGCGTGTAGCCAATCCGACGGTCAACTGGAATGACTATAGCAATATTGAGAAATTTGCCGGTAGTATCAAGGTTTCGAACCTCCAAGTTACTGTCAAAAATCACTGATTTTTTTCCGTCAAAAAAAGCCAACCAAGCGGGAGCATCGAGTGCTCCCGCTTTTTTAGTGTTTCAAAGCGGCATAATTTGATTTCTTGGGTGCATCCGGCATCACTTACCGTGGGTTTACGCGGTTCCACAAGTTTCCCCTCTTGGCATTACGTTCGATACCTTCGGCTTGGTTCTTCCAGTGGGTCGGTAGATGCTATAAGCACTCGATAAGTTCGGCATCGTTTCTAAAAGGAGGGGGCGGGGTGTTTTCAGTGAGGGATGTTGAAGGAATCCATCATAAATTCACCAGATAATGTCTCGTGGAGTAAAAACCGTGTCGGAGGTCGATTACGAATCACTTCTTCAGCGAGAAATTCACCGTTTGCGAGGTCTCGTCCTGTGGTTTGTCTTTGCGCTTCAATACATGCGCATTAATCAGTGAAATGACCATGATGCCTGCTAAAATGCGGTATACCCCAAATGCGCGGAACGAGTGTTTTTGGACGTAGCCAATAAAGGTGCGAATGGCGATGAGCGCCACAATGAACGCTATCACGTTGCCCACTGCCAGCATGGGCAATTGGTCGCTGGTAAAGGTGAGACCCGCTTTATGGAAGTCCCAAAGCTTTTTGGCGGTGGCGGCGGCCATGGTGGGTACAGCCAAAAAGAAGGAAAACTCTGCTGCAAATTTGCGGGTGAGGTTTTGCTGCAGACCCCCAACTATGGTAGCCGCGCTACGCGAAACGCCGGGAATCATGGCGATGACCTGAAAACAACCTATCAGCAGCGCTTTTGGATAGCCTACCTCCTCAACATTCTCAATTTCCGTGTATTCGAACATTTTGTCGATAAAAAGCAGCACGATGCCGCCCACCAGGAAACTCATACCCACGGTGAGGCTGCTCTCCAACATGGCATCTATTTTTTTGGAAAACAGTGCGCCAAACACTGCGGCGGGGATAAACGCCACCATGAGTTTCAGGTAAAAACGCAAACGCTTGAAATCGAAAAACTGCTTCCTGTAGAGTACCACAACCGATAGGATGGCGCCAAACTGGATACAGACCTCAAACAATTTAGTGAAGGAATCTTCGCTGATGCCCATGAAGGCACTGGCGATGATCATGTGCCCTGTGGACGAGATGGGCAGAAACTCGGTGATGCCTTCCACCACACCCAGAATGATCGTTTGCAGCCAAGTCATAAGTTATGGAATATTAATGTATTTGTGAGATTGCAAAGATAATCGCCAGCGTGGATTTTGTTCGATATAGGACACAATGGCGGGGTAAATTTTTTCTTTTCGGCTCCATTCGGCCTGCAAATACAACAAGCAATGGGGCGATACGCGAGCTGCCTGCTGCTCAGCCCATTCAAAATCAGACTGATTGTAGACCACCACTTTGAGTTCGTGTGCCATAGCCAGTACCTCGGCCAGCGGCGCCTTGAATTTTTTTGGCGACAGGGTAATCCAGTCGAAAGTGCCCCGTAGCGGATGCGCGCCCGAGGTTTCAATATGGACGCGCTTGCCTTCATCGTGCAAGGTGTCGCAAATGGCGTTGAGGTCGTGCATGGCGGGCTCGCCGCCCGTTATCACCACAATCTCTGAGGTATGCCTGTTTACCAGCGACGTTATGTCCAAACTGTTCAGGGTTGGGAATTTCGACGCATCCCAACTGTCTTTCACATCGCACCATACACAGCCCACATCGCACCCGCCCAAGCGCACGAAGTAGGCACTGCGCCCGGTGTGGAAGCCTTCGCCTTGCAGGGTCAGGAAATGTTCCATCACAGGGTAATCATCAGTAAGGGCATTCGGCAGTTTGGAAGGCATGAATTGTCGGTATGGGTTGCTAAGTTAAGGCTAGATTGCAATATGGCGGTGTGCCACCCTGTGCTGCCGGCCCGAAAACCATCTAAAGTTAACATGTAGCCCCGGGCCGACCAACCTAAAAAAAAAATTTTAAAAATCGGATTATCCGTGGGTTACCTTTTTCCCAACGTGGAATAAATGGGCAAACAATCAAAAAACGCGATTATGAAGTTCGTAAAATTCAGTATGCTCGCCCTGACTATGGGCATTTTTGTTGCATCATGCGGTAACGGTGGTGGCGAAGGCGAAAAGAAAGCCGACACTGCAATGGCCGCTCCGGCTCCGGCACCGGCTCCTGCACCAGCTCCTGCTGCCGACACAACCAAGAAAGCCGACACTGCAAAAGCTGCCGCTCCTGCCGCTGCTCCTGCTGAAAAGAAATAAGTTGCCTGTCACCAATTGGCAACCAACGGGAGGCCGCTTCGTTTTTGAAGCGGCCTCTTGCATTGGCGCGGTTTCCCCGACTCCAAATTGGTGCAAAAAGAAGCGGTTATCGGCAAAATACTGTATCGCGCAAATCAACATTTAATAATAGGTTTGGAGGAAATGCTTATTTTGCAACGCTATGAAAAAAATGTTGGTTGTTCCCGTCGACTTTACCCCTGTCTCCCATGAGGCGCTTTTGTACGCCTGCGAACTTTCGGTTGATCACAACCTGGAAATAGTGGCCGTTCATGTGCTCGATACCAAGATTATCGAAACATTTCGTGCAGATGAAGATGCAGAGGTGCGGGCATCTGCCGAACAGCTCCAAAAGGACATGGTGGAGAAAGCCAAAAAGGATTTGGACAATTTTCTGGACGGATTGAGTGTATTTTATGGCGACATCATTCATCCGCTGGTAGTGCCGGGCACCATCTTCGAAGCATTCAATGCAGTTGCAGAGACTTACAATTCTCCGCTCATAGTGATGGGGACCCACGGAATTGTTGGCTTGCAGCACGTTTTTGGCAGCAAAGCCTACAAAGTGATTCTCCAAACCCCCTATCCCTTCCTCGTGGTTCAGGAACGCTCGTTCAATGTAATCGGGAAGCTCTACCTTGTATTAAAGTCGGTGTCCGACCTGACTAAATACGCCGCCGACCTTACCAATTTCGCCCATTTCTTCAATGGCAATTTCCATATCAACATACTCTCCGAGTCTGAAGGCGCCGCCGTTGCATTGCCAGATGTATTGGACTCCATTGCAGGCCGCATCTTTTTTGACTGTCATTCGCTTGCCGGTACCAACATTTGCGATGCCGCTTCTGCTGCCTCGGCCGACGCCATCGGCATCTGTATTGATGAAGCCGACAACCGTACCCCGGATTGTTACGGTATGACGCAGGACAAAATCCTCATCAACAAATACAAATTGCCGGTGCTGTGTCTGCCGTTCAAGGCATAATGCCTGCCGTTCCCGGCGATGGTGGCAACATTGGTGGGGGGCATTGCAATAATTAAAGGTTGCCTAATTTTGCCCAAAACGCCCCGCTGTGCAAATCGAGCAACTTTACCGCATTTATTGTGAAAACCCCTCCGTAGAAACGGATACTCGGAAGCTGAAAGAAGGAGATCTTTTCTTCGCCCTCAGTGGCCCCAATTTCGATGGCAATGCATTTGCCGCAGAAGCGCTCGCCAAGGGCGCGGTTTGTGCGGTGGTAGACGATGCACAGATTGCGGTAGATGGGCGTTATATCTTGGTGCCCAATGTGTTGGAAAGTCTGCAAGCCCTCGCCCGCCACCATAGGTGCACGTTGAACATCCCGGTATTGGCCATCACGGGCTCCAACGGCAAGACCACTAGCAAGGAGTTGATTCATGCCGTACTGGCTAAGAAGTACAGGGTTTATGCCACTGTGGGGAATCTGAACAACCACATTGGGGTGCCACTCACCCTGCTGAAGATAAAGCCCGATGCGGAATTTGCAGTGGTAGAGATGGGTGCCAACCATCAGCGGGAGATAGCCGGCTATTGCGAAGTGGCCAGGCCCACACATGGCCTGATTACCAACTGCGGCAAGGCACACCTTGAAGGCTTCGGCGGCGTGGAAGGCGTGCGTAAAGGAAAGGGTGAACTGTACGACTTCCTGGCAGCCCACGCGGGCATGGTTTTCCGCAATGCCGATTTGGATTATCTGGTGCCTATGAGCGCCGCAATCCAACATCAGGTTACTTATGGGGCGAGCCAAGCAGACTATGTAGGAGCAGTCGAGACCAATGGGCATTTGCTGAATGTAAGGCTGGCGAAGCCGGCAGAATTGTTATTGGATACCCAACTGGTTGGAGCCTACAATTTTGCCAATGTGATGGCCGCAGCAACCATTGGGCTGCACTTTGGTGTGGAGGCTGAAGCCATAGCTGCGGCAGTGCGGCATTACTCGCCAGACAATAGCCGGTCTCAGTGGTTGCCCAAGGGTAGCAACAAGGTCATTTTGGATGCCTACAATGCCAACCCCACGAGTATGCGCGAAGCGATACTCAATTTTGCGGGTATGGATGTGCCGAGCAAGCGGTTGTGGCTTGGCGGCATGAAGGAGATGGGTGATGCTGAAAAAGCGGAACATGAAGCACTTGTAGCCCTTATAGATAGGTATACTTGGGATGAAGTGGTGTTGGTAGGCTTGGAGTTTGCCCCGTTCAAGGGCAAGTACAGGTGGTTTCCAACATCGGCCGAGGCCAAGGCTTTTCTGCAGGAGCACAAGCCTGAAAATGCTACAATACTGGTAAAGGGGTCTCGCGGCAGCCGTATGGAGCTTACGCTGGAATCACTCTGATGCGGGTTCTGCTTCCGTGCCCAAGGCGCGGTCTATTTTCTTCACCAAAGTGGCTATCTCGTGCTGCAATACCGGGTCGTTACCACTGTCGGTTGCCAAATCGGCCGCGTACGACAGCAGTACCATGGCCACAAAATCTTGGTCGTCCTTGCCTGCATAGTGCCGGCGCATTTCGTTTATTTTTTCATCGGCCAGTTTGGCGGCGGCCCGCACGGCTTGTTCTTCTTCGGGCTTGATGCGGATGCGGTAGCTGCGGCCGGCAAGCCAGAGGGTTACCGGTATCAATTCGGCGGTTGTGCTCATGTCAGGCGGTTGTTGCAGTTGTAGGGGTCTCGGGTGGCGTGGTGAAATAAAGCTTGATGATGAGCAACACTACGCCTACGGATATGGCGGCATCGGCAATATTGAAAACGGGTTCGAAAAACGTAAAGGGCTTACCCCCAAGAAACGGAATCCAAGAGGGCATTTCACGTATTTCGATAACCGGGAAATACAACATGTCTACCACACGGCCTTGCATGAATTTGCCATATCCGTCTCCAAATTTCGTGAATTTGGCCAGCATTTCGGTATTGTGTTGGTGTAGCATGGCCGATAAGCTGTCGTAGTAACCCGCAAAACAGGAAAGTGGACTGTCGCTGAATATTTCTCCATAAAACAGGCTGTCTATCAGGTTGCCGAATGCGCCGGCCAAAATGAGGGAGCCGCAAAATACCAACATGCGGTTGTGGGGCTTGTCGCTGATGCGTTTCAGCAGAAAGAACCCGAAGCCGACCGCTATGAGGCGAAACGAAGTGAGCAACAGCTTGCCGGCCGACGCACCCGCTACCGATAGCTTCATACCATAGGCCATGCCTTCATTCTCGATGAAGTGAAGTTTGAACCAGTTGCCGAAAATCCGTACTTCATCGCCATTGATGAAGTGGGTTTTGATATAGATTTTCAATGCCTGGTCGGCAAGTATGACGAGAAAAACAAGTAGGAGCGCAGTCTTAAATTTCAAACCTAGGTAGTTTTGGCCGCACTGCGGCATGAATCGGCCGCAAATATAAATTTAATTTGGAATTAGCCGTTTGTGCACGTATTCGATATTGTTAAGAAAAGGTGACATTCCGCGGCGACAGCCGCAAAACGCCCAATTCGGGTTTGTCACCCGCCGGACGATACCGTAAAATACGCTTCCGGCCCATCGTACACGAATTGGAAACGGAGGTGGAGCGCTTTGCACAGATGTTTGCAATTGAACAAACCCAATTCGTAGCCCCCGGCAACGTTAGGAGGCGCAAGCAGACTTACAGAGGTCATATCGTCCACCGATTCATAGGTGCCTGCTGCCACAATACCCAAAATCGTAAACTCGAATCCATCTTTCATATTGCTTAATGTTGCAATGGGTGGGTGGTTGGGGGCACTGTTGAACTTTATGGCATGGTCTATGAGTTCGGTAAAGAGCAGTCGGTAATACTCGGCATTGCCTATAGATATCGGGACGAATTCTACTTGCAGCGCCAGCGCGTCGTCTCCGTAATATTCTAAATATCGGTCGGCCACTTCGGTCAAAATGTCGCTTAGGAACATGGCTCCTTGCGTGGTCCAGGTGGGTAGCTCGCCCCGCTGAGCGATAGCGCGATATACCAACAGGTTTTTAACGTCTCGAAGGATGTCCAGTCCCGATTTGCCCAGCAGCATAAGGCGGTTGCGGAATAAATCTTCCTCGCCGGTTTTGGGCTGTTCCACAAAAGCAAGGAGCTCGGCAAGCAAATCGGCAAATCCCGTGTGCTGCCCGCGTGCTACCGGCTGGGAGGCCTTATTTGGGGAACCGGCCTTCGGTTGCGACGCTACGAGTTTGGCTGCAATCGATTTAAGGAGCTCGGCCGTGGAGAACGGCTTCGAAAAGAAGCCATCGGCACCACCCGTTATTGCCCGGTTATTGTTGTTCTCGTCGGCAAAGGCCGACATCAACAGGAACGGTAAGCCCGATGTTGCCGAATGGTTGCGTACGAAATGCAGTATCGAGTAGCCGGTTTCATCAGGTAACGACACGTCAGACAGTACTAGGTCTACGTGCTCATGCTGCAAGATATGGATGCCTTCGCCGGCGGTTTCGGCGGGCAGCACTTTGAAATTGTGCAATTCCAGTAGCAGTTGGATGGTGCCCAACAGCTCAAGTTCGTCTTCTATCACCAAAATCGTCGGTTGTTCCATGTTCCGGTAAAATGTTAACGTAGCGGCAATTCAATGGCAAAAACCATGCCTTCAGGTTGATTGGTGTGAAGGGAGATGTCTCCTTTTAGCTTTTTGATGACGTATTCCACCACGGTGAGTCCTAAACCCGTACCCTGAATGTTGCGCACATTTGATGCCCTGAAAAAAGATTTGAACAGGTTTTCGATTTCGGTCTCGGGAATGCCTATGCCAAAATCCTTGATTGCGATGGTGATTTTGCCCTGATGCTGGGTCGCTTCCAATATCGGCGGCTTTTTTCCGGGCGAATACTTGAACGCATTGTTGACCAAATTCAGGATGGCATGCTTCAATAGGTTTTTGTCGGTGTAAACCGGCTCCATGTTGGGATGCATTTGGAGTTGCAGTTGCCTACCATCTGTATAGGGCGCAAAATAATCGTGCTTGAGCTCCGAAAGGAAAGCCGCTATGTCCAAAATGGAGAACTCCGGTTCAATGGAGCCTTCTTCAATTCTACTCACCATCAGGAGGCGGCTCAAGATTTCCGTCATAATCATCACCTCTTTATTGATTCTACCCAGCAGCCGTTTGCCATCTACCGCTCCTTGGGTCAACGACATCCCTTTCTCCAAGGCCATCTCCAATATCTCGGCATTGGCCCGTATTATCGATAGCGGTGTCCTCAATTCGTGAGACGTTATCTTGATGAAACCCGATTTGGAGTAGTTCAGGTTCTTCTCTTTGTTGATGATTTCGTTGAGGTGCTTTTCTTTATTGATTTGGTCTGTGATGTCGGATATCCGCCCTACGAAGGCTGCATCCTCTTTTCGCATGGCAGAGGTCAGCAAATAGTCCACATACTTCTTGGTGCCGTCGGGTTGCCGCAAGGTGAGCATCCCGGTTTGCCAGGTTTTTTCGATGTATAAAGTGTAGAGTTGTTGCTGTAATTTATACCATTCGGATTCCGGAAGGAGGTCAAAGAAATTGATGTTCCGGTTCATGCCGGGTTCAATTTCCAAGTCCATGATTTTCAGGAAGGCTTTGTTATACAGGTTCAGATTCCCGTTTTCATCGCACCTGAAGACGCCATCATTGATGATGTCCAAGAAGTTTTGAATCCGTTTTTCCTGAACTTCGGCATATTGCTTGCTCTTGACCTCTTCGGTAATGTCGGTGCCGTAAATGATGATGAATTCGGTAGTGTGGTCGCCATCTATGAACGGGTACATTCCCCTTTGAACGTATTGGACGCTGCCGTCAGGTTTCACAAATTCCTCAATGCTCACTACTGGGCCCTTCGTGTCAACGACTTGTTGCAGCCTCTTGTCGCGGTTCTCGCCTATTTCGGGCGGAAAGTTGCGAGTTGCACAGTATTCGGCATTGTTCTTACCTATTGCCCATTTTCTGCGCTGCTCATCTTTAATGGCGGTTTTGTTGATGAAGCTGAACCGCAAATCCCTCCCCGCAATAACCAAATCGAGCGGAATGGCATTCAGTATTTTTTCATAGTGGTCCCGTTGGGCTGCTATCTGCTTGTGGGTGGTGTTTTGCGCTGTGATGTCGTTGAAGGCCCATAGCCTACAAACCTGCGCGCCCAATTTGTGTACCGGGCGACATGTGATGGCAATGACGCGGCCGTCGCTAAGGTTCACGCACTCCTCCTTGGCACCGGCAATGTTTGCCCACCAATCGGCAACCCTGTTTTCGAACACATCCGGGTTGGTGGTAATCGGTGCAACAATCCCCACGAAGGCGGACATGGGGCTGCCTATCAGTTGGGTAGTAGTTGAATCTATTCCAAACAGGCGGTACAGTGCTTTGTTGGCCAATGAGATGGAGTGGTCGTTCCGCTCTATGAGTAGGGCAACGTCTACATACTCGGCCAAAGTTGCGAGCTCGTCGGTGGGGCCATCAAGCTCCATCCTGTCGCCGCCAATTTGTTCCTGCGGGCAGCTCTCACTGTTGGTTGCAGGAACAAATTCATATTTTGTGGGGCATACCAGCAGCCACAGTTCTCCGTCGTCTGTTGTCAATACATGGAATGTAGCCACCCTTTCGGGGGCTGCCCCCCGAAAGGCCAGGCGTATTTCCATGCCATCCTCAAACAATTCGGGATGCAGGGCGGGCGAGCATACGAAGATTTCGTCCAAATGCTTGCCCTGCGGCTCCAAAATGGAGGCTGTAAATGCGCCTTTTACCGATACGATACTGCCGCTACGGGTCAACGTTAGGCATTCCGGAAACAGCCGCTTGATGCGGGATATGGAAACCGTTGATGCGTCAGTCATCATGTACCAGTTGTTATTCCATCATTTATGCAGATTCCTGACTTCCATTGCCCAATACTTCATGGATTTTTTCGAACATGATTTCATATTGGTCCGGTACTTCATAAATACCCGCAACGCATGAAGGTTCGATTTTCACTTCGGCCAGTTTTTCGTAAAACTTTTCGGTTGATTTGCAACCTGTAATGAAAAGTTTGAATTCGCCGGTGGTCGATTTTGAGCGCAACTTTTTCAGGAACGAAACCCAGTCTTTCATTGGGTATTTCAAATCCAATACGCAGATGTCTATCGTTTTGTTGGCGTCCAAGAGGTCGGTGCCTTCTTTGCAGTCTATGGCCAACAACGGTACATATTGATACCTCTTCAGTACCTTCCTCAAGTAAACTTGGGAGATATAGTCGGAGTCTACGCTCAATACTATCGGTTTCCGTTTTGTCTTGTCTTTCTTCAGCATGTCGATTGTGTTTTTTATTGTTGATTATTGATTGTTCTTGTCGGTATAATATTTTACGATCAGCGCCGATTTGGATTTCACATTGGTCTTGGCATAAAGGTTTTTCAAATGGTGGTTCACGGTATGAAACGACAGATTGAGCATGGTGGCCATTTCATTGTAGGTATGGCCTTTTCGGAGGAGTTCCAGAATTTCTTCTTCCCGTTGCGTAAGCTGTACCAAGGCTTTCTCTTTTGCCCGGTGGTCTGAGGGCTTTTTGTTGAGCATTCTAAACAGTTCCGTCAGCACTTCAGGCTCTATGAAACTGCCGGTCTCAATTACAGTGAGGATGGCGTGCTCGAGGTCGGCCATTTTGAAAGGTTTGTAGAGATATCCGTTGGCACCTAGCTGTATGGCCCTCAGCAAAAATCCTTTATCGTGGTCGCCGGTAATCACGATGATGTAGGTTTCAGGGTATATCGATTTTAGTTTTTCCAGTATATCTATGCCGGAGACATCATTGAGGTGGATGTCGAGCAATATGATTTCGGGAAACTGCGTGTGAGGCTCCCGCTTCCATTCGGAAAAACTCCCAGCCGTGAATACCACCGAATACTTGCCCATGAGGGTCAAGTATTCTTCAATAGACCCGCGCAGCACCTCGTTGTCTTCTAAAATCCCTATCGAAATCATTGAGTTTTACAGTTGTTATATATTTCAGCCGTGATTTTTCCAAGCTTAATTAAAGCAAAATTAAACCACAACGCAATGCCGTCTATCCCTAATTCAAGTGGTTTATCAAATGTTTAACCCTTAAAGTAGGTTCGCCTTAGTATGTGTGCCAAATAAGATTGGGAATTTTTGGAATAGGCATTTCACAAATTGATATGCCTGTTTCGTTTTATGCCGAAATTAACAAATCCGCGTGGGGCGACGGTAGCCGGTGTAGATTGGCATTTGGGGCACAGGCGTGTGGAATGTGTGGGTTTAGGTTTAATTTTGCGTTGTTCATGGGTTTTCGCCGTCTTTTCATATTGGCTTTGAGTCTGCTACTGGCTGTTGCAGCAGTGGCGGCACCGAATCCCATGAAATACGGCATAGGTGTTGTTGGCGATACGCCCACCTACGTTGCTGCGTATGATAGCCTGATGGCAATTCACCCCATGGTGTCATCAAAATTGTTCATTAACGATGCGGAGCCGGTAAGGGTGGTGTTGGGGCGCACGGCCGAGTTCTACATTCTGGCCATGGCCTTCCTTTTTCTTGGATTGGTGCGCGTCTCCGCCCCGAAGTATTTTGCCAATCTCTGGAAGTCGTTCACTTCTCCCTCATTGTCGGGAAGGCAACTCCAGGCGCAAATTCAAGATGCCGGTTTGCCAAATCTGCTGATGAATATCTATTTCGCAATTGCCTCGGGACTATATGCCGGGGTATTGCTGCGTTTCAAATTGCCGTATGGCAGCAATTTGTCCGATTCTCCCGCTTTGGTTGCGGGTTTCATCCCGCTTATCGGACTATTATATGGCGCAAAGTTTGTTGCCATCAAATTCAGTGGCTGGGCATTCGGCATGGAATCGGTAACCGAAAACTACATATTCAATACATTTCTCGTCAACAAAATCATGGCATTGCTGCTGCTGCCTGCGGCGGTCATGATTGCGTTTACGAGCAGGCCTGTGGCCAACGTCGTGGTATTGATTTCTTTTTTCATTATAATTATTTTGTTTTGTATAAGGTATCTAAGGTCTTGGACGGTATTCGGCGCGTTTTTCAGGTTTAGTAAATTTCATTTTTTTCTTTACC
>CAIVHI010000446.1 GCA_903905685.1 uncultured Bacteroidota bacterium
TGTGCACAACCGGACATCGGCGATAAACAATGAGGCAATCTTCATGTAGGCCCCACATTCTCATGCTCCCGATCTACGCTTAATTTTCCTTTACCAAGAAAGTGACCACCGGAAAGTGGTCGCTGAAGCCGTTGTCCCACACGTGCGATGCCGTGTAAGAGCGGTGTGGAAGCCCCTTGTTGTTCCCCATTTGGTAAACCATAAAGTCGCGTTTGAAAATCTCGCTTTTGTAGAATTTCCACTTGTCGTTCGCATTTGCAACCACACTGCCCGATACCATCATTTGGTCAATCATGTTCCAATTGCCTTGGTAGCTTTCTGTGCCCATCCCTTTCTTGTACATTTTCAAGTAGGGGTCGTAGAGGTCAAGTGGCGCCAATTCTTCGGGTTCGAGCTTTACTTTAAGTACCTCCTTGAATCCGTCGCCGGTGGGATTGTCGTTGAAGTCGCCCATGATGACTACCTTGGCATGTGGGGCCGAAATAGACAGCGAATCGATTATTCGTTTGTCCACCTTTGCGGCAACCACCCGAGCAGGAGCCGTAATGGCTTCACCGCCCGATTTTGAAGGCCAGTGGTTGACCAAAAAATGTACGGTGTCGCCGCCGGCGAGAATGCCGACCACATGCAGTACATCGCGAGTGGGTCGAGTCAATCCAATACTCTTCAGGTCTACGTGCAAAGGTTCCGACTTCAAAACTTTCAGGTACTTGGGGTTATAAAGCATGGCCACACTTATTCCCCGTTCGTCGGGCGTGTAGAACCAGCAGTATTTGTAGTTGCGGTATTGCAATGCAGGGTCGGCAATGAGGTCGTTCAGCACATTGTCGTTCTCGATTTCCGCAAGGCCTACAATGGCAGCGCCATCGGGCGTGACGTCGGTGCCGAGGGCGGATATGACGCTCGCGATGTTGTGAACCTTTTGGCGATACTCCGCAGGTGTGGGTGTCGTTTCTTGGTCTTTCTTGTTGGGGTCGTGAAGGGTGTCGAAGAAATTCTCGCAGTTATAGAACCCCACCGCCATGACTTTCAGCTTTTTCTGGGCGTGTGCGTTGCCCAAACCACATACCGCACACACTAAAAGCAACACTGCAACTTTCCGCATCATCCAATTTTTCCGCAAAGGAATTGCAAGGCAGACCATGAAAAATCGATTTACAGCAAAGTAACATAATGTTCATATTATGGTAAATAAACGATAATGTAGGAAGCCCGGTAACGGGCAGCAGTCTCCATAGTTTTGCCCCCTTATTCAGCGGAAATCTGGCGCAATAACTTAAATTATGACTCAAAAGATTGGTTTTAAAGCCCTTGTGCTGTTTTTGACGGGCTTTTTGGTGATGAGCGGTCGTGCCATGGCACAACAAACCGCGAAAATTAAGGGTCGGTTGGTGAATAGCAATTCCGGCGACCCCATAGGTGGTCTGACCGTATTCACCCGCGGCACGGGCTTGCACACGGTATCGGACAGCCTCGGCAATTTTATATTGGGCAATGTGCCCTACGGCATCACCATCGTATCTATTAACGGGGATTTTGTGAACGCAACCGACATTACGGTGAGCGTAGACAGCCCTGTGTTAGACTTGAATACCATCCGGATTTATGTGGGCAATGTCGCGTTCGCGGAAGACGCTACAGGAATACCAACCATTACGGAGTCGGCCGATGGTTCTGGGGCATCAGAGAATGGCGAGGGTGCTGCGGTTTATGCTCAAGGCAACAACAAAGGAATAAAGGATTTCTATGCAGGCACGCTTACCAACCTTTCCATCTACGATAATTACCAGCCTCGAGGCATGCGCCGCAACACCCGGGAAGTGGAAATAAACGGTATGCCTATGAACGATGCGGAAACCGGATTGGCTTCCTACGCCCAAATGGGTAGTGGAGGCTTGGGAGACGTCTTCCGCAACCACCATTCGTCCTATGGCTTGGCCCCATCCGATTTCACGTTCGGCGGTCTGGCCGGTTCCATCTACTACCAAGCGACCGCAGCCGACCAGCGGGCCGGTACGCAAGTGACCTACACCAATTCTAACCGTACATATAGAAATGGGGTGATGGTAACCGAAAATACTGGCATGATGAAGAACGGCTGGGCTTTCTCGGCCTCATTCTCGGGTCGCTGGGCTAAAGAAGGTTACTACCCGGGAACATTCTATGATGGCAAGGCATATTACTTGGCAGCCAGCAAGAAGTTGGGAAAGGGCATACTCAACCTGACCACTTTTGGTTCTCCAACCGTTCGCGGCAAAACAGCAGCTGCCACTATGGAGGCGTTCAGCCTTGCAGGCACGAATTATTACAACCACAACTGGGGCTATCAGAATGGGCAAATCCGCAATGCTTCCGTTCAGGACGTATTCCAGCCCGTTACCGTAATCAACTACGACTGCCGCCCGTCCGACAGGACCAAGTGGAACACGGCCCTGGGCTATGAATTCGGCAAGGATATGAATTCGGGCCTATTCTCCTACAACGGGTCTTCGAACGTGATAGGAGACTACTATAGGAATTTGCCCAACTACTACTACACCATGGTACCGCCCGACTCGATTGACGGCAACGCGGTGAAAGCCTATTTGAAAAGCCATCCCCAAAAAATGTTGTTGGATTGGAACAGCCTCTATAACAGCAATTA
Source organism: uncultured Bacteroidota bacterium (assembly GCA_903905685.1). GTDB lineage: Bacteria > Bacteroidota > Bacteroidia > Chitinophagales > Chitinophagaceae > CAIYTT01. Next base: position 2,645 of record CAIVHI010000446.1, read on the forward strand.
CGGCAACGTACAAACCATCAACAACGTTGGCGGTGTAGCGGGGAAATCGGTGACCGGGTTGCAGTCCATCTACGTTTTAAGCAATAGGGTGAGCGATTTGAGCAAGTTCAGTTTCAATACCGCCCTAGACCACACCGTCAATCAAAATATCGAAGTATTTGGAGGTGTGTCTTACGTGGTCCAAAATACCGAGTTCTACAACCAATTGAGCGACCTGTTGGGTGGCAATTTCTTTGTAGACAACAATCAGTTTGCGCCTACTACGGCAGTGCCCAACCCCAATGCGAATTACAACAACGCGAGAGACCCCAACGCGGTCATCAAGGTGGGCGATAAATGGGACTATGATTATTCCATCAGGGTGAATACCGCATCGGCTTGGGGGCAAACCAAGATTGCTTGGCACCGTTTCAACATTTTCTTGGCTGCCCAAGTAGGCAACTGTGCTTTTTATAGGGACGGCTATTTCCAATACGGGGTGTTCATGAACAACTCCTACGGCAAGAGTGCCACCCACAACTTCCTGACAACGGGCTTCAAAGGCGGTGTGGATTTCAACATAGACCGTAAGAACGTGCTTTTCTTGAATGCGGGTTACACTACCACGCCTCCATCGTTCGACAATACCTATATCTCTGCCCCAACCCGCGATTTCGTGGTGTCGAACCCCACCGTGCAGACCAACCGCAGCTTGGAAGCAGGTTACTTTTACAACACCCCGAAATTGAAATTCGGTGCGGTGGGCTACGTGAATGATGAAACGAATGTGACCACCATTCAACGGTTCTTCAATGACGATCCATCGGTTTATACGTTCGTAAACTACGTTATGCAAGGCATCGGAACGAGGTCGACAGGTTTGGAAATTTCACTGGATGGCAAGATTGTCAATGCGTTTGGTTTCACCGCGTCAGCTTTTGTCGGGCAGTCTTTTTTCACTACCAATCCTACGTCGTCCATGTATCTCGACAACGACACCACCTTACACCCTGTACCCAGCCAAACCTATATCAAGAACTATTACCTGGCGGTGGGTCCGCAGTCGGTCTATTCTGCCGGGCTTACCTATCGCCCACGCAAGTGGAACTTTGCAATCAACGGCCACTACTTGGATAGAAACTACGTATCCATCAACCCCAACCGTAGAACTCAGGCCGCCGGCGGTTTCTACTCAGCAGGCTCACCACAGTGGCACGCCATCTTCGACCAAGAAAAACTGCCGTCTGTCTTCACCATGGATTTACACACGGGATACTCTTGGGACATGACCCGTGCCATTACCGGCGTGTTCAAGAAAGTGCATCACAACACGACCATGAACGTGAACCTCGGGATATACAACCTGCTCAACAACACCAACATCATCAATTCGGGATACGAGCAGTTGAGGTTCGATTTCACCAATTATCAAACGGCCCGTTTTGCAAACAAGTACACCTACGGCATGGGAACCAACTATATGCTGAACGTTTCATTCCGTTTCTAACAACCAACTCCACAAACATTATCTAATAGTAATCAATCATGAAAAATTTAGCTTCTATTTTCGGCGGCGTCATCATTGCTGCGGTGTTCTTCTCTTCGTGCCTGAAGCAATCCTACAGCAATCCCCCCGACCTCTCCAATTACGACCCCAATCTGCCTGTTCAGGTCAATATCCACGATCTCGTGAAACCGTTTTGGGCTACAAACACCCACCGCGTTATGGGAGATACCACCATAACGGGCGTAGTGGTTGCGGACGACCGTACGGGCAATTTCTACAAACAAATCATCATCAACGATTCTTCTGCAGGCATCAACATCGCCCTCAGCAGTTCCTACCTGTACAGTAATTATCCCATCGGTCGGAAGGTGTATGTGAAGCTGAAAGGATTGACCATCATGAACTACAAAAACGAAGTGGAAGTGTGCGCGTCCTATGACCCCATTACCCAGAAGCCGGTAGCCATCCCATCTACCCTCATGGATTCTTGCGTCATTGCGGCATCGTTTCCCCATACCGTAGTGCCAAGGGAAATCCGTTATATCGACATCCTCAGTTATCCCGATTCGTTGTCGTTCCTGTTGGTGAAACTCGACAACATGGAAGTGGACTCCAACTACCTGCACCTGCCTTATGCGGCGCCAAGCACCATCGCCATCAGCACACCCCGTATGATAGACCAATGTATCAATGGTGTAGTACTGGCATCCGGCAGCCTGCAACTTTACAACAGCGGTTTTGCCAATTTCTATTCCGACTCCCTGCCTTCAGGTACGGGCAGCATCACGGGCATTTTTTCGAGGTATGGCAGCGGCAACCAATTCCAAATTCGCGATACTACCGATGTGCAATTCTACAATGCGCGTTGCAAATAACAGTGGAAAATTGCATGATATGGCAAGGGCTGCCGTTTGTTTCGGTAGCCCTTGCCATATGCGATGGGCCACCAAATAATCTTAACTCCTTGATTGTCAGTTCTTTGCAAAAGAGATATTCGTCATTAGCTGACAATCAACCTGTTACAAAGCATTGATTTTTCTACCTGAAATTGAGGTAATGATAAATTAATTTTTAGGAAATGATTTGGCAACACAGCCATTTGACATTTGCCTACAAATCAAAAATTATGAAGAAAGCATTTTTACTCTTGTCTATCGGCGTTGCAGCATTCAGCGCCAACGCCCAGCTCACCCTGTCGGGCAGCAGCTACACCCAGAACTTCAACAGCATCGTTGGTGCGTTGCCTACAGGTTGGGAATTGTATACCGGCGCAAACTCCACTTCAATTGGCGTAGCCGACGTTACTTACGGCTCCGGTTCAGCGTCTTTCGGTGCCTACTACGACACTACCGATTGTGCGTCTGATGTGTTCGGTACAGGTTTCAAAAACTGTGCTTCTGCAAATGGTGGTCCGTCATTGCTCGCCATGAGCACTTGTGCCACTCAAGGCGCCCAAACCGACCGTGCCCTCGGCGTTCGTCAATGCTCCGGTACCAGCACCACCCACCCCGGTTTCGATCCCGGCCCCGCTTTTGTATTGCACTTGGCCAACACAATGGGCTACAACAGCTTTACGTGTTCTTTCAAATTGCAAGGTCTCGACATCCTGTCTCCCCGCAAAACCACTTGGACTGTTGATTACGGAGTTGGTGCGACGCCTTCGGTATTCACTCCCGTAGCCACCATGCCTGCTGTACTCACTACCGGTGGCAACGAATTTACAGACACCACAGTGACTGCATCTTTCGGTACTGCATTGGATAACCAATCTCAACCCGTTTACATCCGCATCGTTACTTTGGTAGCATCTTCCGGTACCGGCAACCGTACTACCAGCGCCATCGACGATTTCACTTTGTTGTGGAATTCACTGGGTGTTGAAGAAGTGACTGCCAACAACATCGGTGATTTCGAGGTGATTGGTGCAGCAACTTCAAACGACACCAAATTGCAATACACGGTCGGTGAAACAGGTTCTTACAACCTGATGGTAACCGACATGGCAGGTAGGACAATCAAGACTGCAACCATCAATGCTGAAAAAGGAACGCACATCGTTACTTTGAACGGATTGAACCTGGCTAGCGGCATCTACATCGCTTCTTTGAGCAATGCCTCTGCAAAAGCAGTTGCACGTATCTGCGTTCAATAATTTCTATTTCATCAAGATTATAGGGTAGAAGGAGTACGCCTCGTGCGTCCTCCTTCTACTTTTTTGACAAGGTGCAACAAAGCATGATGTGTTTCAAATTCCGGCAATGCCTGCCTATCGCAATAGCACTGCTATCGGTTTGTGGGCGCGCTTCCGCACAAATCGATGTGGTGCCGGCGGCAACGGCTGCGTCACTCGCCCAAAAATTGGTAGGGCAGGGGGTAAGCATTGCCAATCCGACACTTAACTGCGCGGCACAGGCCGAGGGTATATTCACAGCCACTGCCGGCCTACCGGGCGTGTCGGGCGGCATTGTACTTACCAATGGTCGCGCCGCTAGCAGTGGCACTTCCTATGGCGTGAATGGGCCTTCTTCGCTATTGGCGAGCACCGACAACATGATGCCCGGCGATACTGCCCTAGATGCTCTTGCCGGACAAACGACCTACGATGCTTGCGCCCTCGAGTTCGATGTCATCCCGAACAACGATACTGTGCAGTTCCGATATGTGTTCAGCTCTGAGGAATACAAGAACGCTGTTTGTGGCTCCTTCAACGATGCCTTTGCATTTTTCATCTCGGGGCCGGGAATTGCCGGTGCCGACAATATGGCCCTCGTGCCGGGAACCACCATACCCGTCACCATTAATTCCATCAACGATGGTGTACCCGGGCCACTCGGCAACATCAACAACTGCACCAATCTTGGGCCGGGGTCGCCTTTCACTATGTACTACATCGATAATTCGGTAGGAACCACACTCACCCACCAAGGACTGACGCAAGTGCTGCGGGCCTACCACCACGTGCAGCCGTGCGCTACTTATCACCTGAAGTTGGTGATTGCGGATGCCGGAGACCCACTTTACGATTCCGGAGTATTCTTGGAGGCGGGTAGCCTAAAAACTGTGAGTTACACCATCAGTACCTTGCCACAGGCTCCTGCCGTGCCACCCATCTGCATCAAAGGCTGCCTTGACGGCCGCATCAGGGTGTCGAAGATGCCCGTTACCAACCATCCGCAAGCCCTTCACCTCATCATCGGCGGTTCCGCCGTGCCGGGGTTGGATTACCTTGCCCTTCCCGATTCCGTAGTGATACCGGCTTTCGACAGTATCATCGAGCTATCGGTAGTCGGGTTTCCCACGGCCGATACTGCCGTGAAGCGCATTACCTTGGCGCTTACCGCTCCTGTATCTTGCAGCGTGGCGAATACGGTTTTGGACAGTGCATCGATGCTGATTTATGACTCGCTGCATATAACCGCCACACCCCACACCCTCTACAACTGCACCAACGGTGCGGTGCAACTCTTGGCCTCGGGGCCTAACATGTTGAGCTACAGTTGGTCGCCCACTATCGGACTCAATAATCCCTACGTGCCCAACCCGACAACCGATATACACGATGCGCTGGTTTACCACGTTGTGGCGCAACTCCCCGGCACGTCCTGCCTCAGCAATGTAGACAGCATCTCGGTAAGTATCAGGTCTGCACCCGTCATTAACATGCCCACCGATACCTTGGTGTGCTACAGTGCCACCATCCAATTGCCGCTTCGTACACCCGATACCGCCACTTACAGCTATTCGTGGACCGGGCCTGCCGGTTATTCGTCTACCGCCATGCGCCCAACGATAGCCAATATCACGGTAGCGAATGTGGGCACATACTCCGTTGCTGCAACCGATTCGGGCGGCTGTACCAGCTCCGACACCGTGTGGCTCTTTGTTAATCAGCCCGATACGCCGGGTATCAACGCCATACTTACCGAATGCAGTGCCACGGCCATGTTTACACCTATAGCCACGGGCAATCACGTGAATTGGTATGACGGCACAAACGACTCGCTATTGCCCGCCGCACCGGCCATTAATCTTTCCACCCTCAACAAGTACAGCTATTGGGTAAGCGATACCCATGGCAGGTGCGAGGGGCCGAAGAAAGAAGTGGTTGTAGACGTGGTCACTTGTTGCGATGGCGTGATTTGCATACCAACCGCTTTCTCTCCCAACAACGACGGCAAGAACGACCACTTCGAAGTCTTGGCCGCCTATGGTTACACCATCAAGACGCTCATCATCACCAACCGTTGGGGGCAAGTGGTTTATGAAGGTACACGCGGTGTTTGGGACGGCTCATTTAAAGGCAAACCTGCCGATGTAGGCACCTATTTTTATTACCTCGAACTGGGTTGCCTCAGCGGCGGCACCACGGTTAAAAGGGGTGACGTCGTATTGGTGAGATAGGGACATGGGCGTGTACCCATTGTTGTAGCTACAACTCGATACACACATTCTTAGGCTCCGTAAAAAACCGCAGCGCGTCCCAGCCGCCTTCGCGGCCGGTGCCGGAGTTCTTCATGCCGCCAAAGGGGGTGCGGAGGTCGCGCAGCAGCCAGGTATTGACCCAGATGATACCGCTTTGCACCGATGCCGATACGCGATGCGCACGGCTCACGTCTTGCGTCCAGATGGTAGCCGATAGGCCGTAGTGGGAGGTGTTGGCCAGCATCAGGGCTTCTTCCTCGGTAGTGAACGATTGCAGGGTGACGACGGGGCCGAATATCTCCTCCATATTGGTTCGGCAATTCCTGCCCAAGCCTTCAATTACTGTAGGCTCGATAAAGTAGCCACCCGAACATCGGCCTTCTGGATGAACCGCCCTTCCTCCGGCAAGTATGGTTCCCCCTTCTTCCTTCGCCAATGCTATGCAACCCATTACTTTATCGAAGTGCACCTTGCTTACTATGGCTCCTTGGCGCGAGGTGTCGAGCAGGGGGTCGCCCGGCAATTGCGCGGCGGCGCGGCGCACAAACTCATGCTTGAATTTTTCGTACACCTTTTCCTCCACCAATATGCGGCTCCCGCACAGGCATATCTCGCCCTGATTGCTGAACGACGACCGCAGGGTGGTGCGCATCATTTTCTCCCAATCGCAATCGGCAAAAATGATGTTGGGGTTTTTGCCGCCCAGCTCCAGCGACAACTTCTTGAACATGGGTGCGGCTACGGAGGCAATCTCCTTGCCGGCCCGCGTGCTGCCGGTGAATGAAATGGCCTTGATGTCGGGATGGGCCACAATGGCCGACCCGCAGCCGGGCCCGGTGCCATGCACGATGTTCAGCACCCCACGCGGCAACCCGGCCTTGATGCAGATTTCAGACAACAAGTAAGCTGTCATAGGGGTCACCTCGCTGGGCTTGGCCACCACGCAGTTGCCTGCCGCAAGGGCTGGGGCTATCTTCCACGAAAAAAGATAAAGTGGCAGGTTCCAAGGCGATATGCAGCCCACTACGCCAATGGGTTGGCGCAGGGTGTAGTTGATGGCCTTGTCTTCCATATGGTGGCTCTCGGTGCTGAAGTGCATGAGGCCGGTGGCATAAAAGCGGAAGTTGGACGATGCACGGGGGATGTCTACCTGCTTGCTGAGCCACAACGGCTTGCCGTTGTCGTTGGTTTCGGCAAGGGCCAATGCATCGTGGTTTTCGTCAATCAATTCCGCAATGCGGTTCAGTATTTTGAAACGTTCTTCCGGCGTCGTGGTGCTCCAACGGGCAAAGGCCGCCTTTGCGGCACCCACAGCTTCCTCCACATCGCGGGCATCGCTGTCCGGAGTTTGGCTGTACACTGCACCCGTTGCGGGGTTTATATTGTCGATGTAGTTGCCGCCCAGCGGAGCCTGCAGGCTGCCGCCAATGTAATTGGCTATTTTATCGGGAGCTGTGAGATTCATTGGGCTAAGGTACGCAACACCCTACAAATACCCTACATAGTGGGTCGCCTCCACGAGCGTGCCCATTCCTGCCGGTTGGGAATTTTGCACTAATTTTGCCGCCCGGTAACGTACAGGTGCCTCATTTTGGGCCATCTTCCGTCTTGCCCAAACCTCTGATATGCCACGCGACTACTCCATCAAATGTGTACTGATTATTGGCTCCGGACCCATCATTATCGGTCAGGCCTGCGAATTCGACTACTCGGGAACCCAAGCGGCCCGCAGTTTGAGGGAGGAAGGCATCAAGGTGATTCTGGTGAACTCCAATCCGGCAACCATCATGACCGACCCCATGATGGCCGACCGGGTTTACCTGCTGCCGCTTACCGTGGAGAGTATTGAAACCATTCTCGAAGAAAACGAAATTGATGCCGTACTGCCCACCATGGGTGGCCAAACCGCGCTAAACCTGGCCAAAGAGGCCGACGAGCTTGGCATTTGGGAGCGTTTCGGGGTGAAACTCATAGGGGTAGACATTAAGGCTATTGATAAAGCCGAAGACCGCGAGTTGTTCCGCAAATGGATGATTGAGCTCGGGGTGCCGGTGGCACGTGCCAAAACGGCCAACTCGCTGCTGGAAGGCAAGGAATTTGCCCAACAAATAGGCCTACCCATCGTTATCCGCCCGTCCTATACCTTGGGTGGTTCGGGTGGAGGAATAGTGATGAACATCGACCAGTTGGACGGCGCGCTGGATCGCGGCCTCACCGCCTCGCCCGTGCATGAAGTGCTGGTTGAAAAGGCGATGCTGGGATGGAAGGAATTCGAATTGGAACTGTTGCGCGATAAAAACAACAATGTCGTCATCATTTGCACCGTGGAGAATTTCGACCCTATGGGCATCCACACCGGCGACAGCATCACTGTTGCGCCGGCTATGACCTTGAGCGATACTGCATACCAATTGATGCGCAATACCGCCATTAGCATGATGCGCGACCTCGGCAACTTTGCCGGCGGCTGTAATGTGCAGTTTGCGCAAAATCCCGAAACCGAGGAAATCATCGCTATCGAAATCAACCCCCGCGTGAGCCGTTCTTCGGCATTGGCCTCCAAAGCAACCGGTTACCCCATTGCCAAAATAGCCACCAAACTCGCCATAGGCTACCACTTGGACGAACTGAAAAACCAAATCACCAAGACCACATCTGCCTACTTCGAGCCGGCACTCGATTACGTCATCGTGAAAATGCCGCGTTGGAACTTCGACAAGTTCAAGGGTGCCGATGATACGCTCGGGTTGCAGATGAAGAGTGTGGGTGAGGTGATGGCCATTGGCCGCACGTTTACCGAGGCACTCCAGAAGGCTTGCCAAAGCTTGGAAAACAATGCCATAGGCTTGTCCCATATCAGTCAGGAAAGGTTGAGGCCCGAAGAAATACTCGAGAAGCTGAAACGCCCCACCTGGGACCGCATCTTCCGCATCAAGGAAGCCATAGCCGCAGGGGTGTCCATCAAAACCATCCGCGAACTGACCTTCATAGACCGTTGGTTCCTGTACCAGATACAGGACATTGTGAACATGGAGACGGAAATCAAGAAATACAAACACCTTGATAAACTGCCGATGGCGTTAATGTCGGAGTCCAAAAAAATGGGCTTCAGCGATGAACAGCTATCGGAATTGTTGAAAGACTGTACTGCGGAAGAGGTCTACGAACACCGCAAGGCGGCCGGCATCACCCGGGTATTCAAAATGGTAGATACCTGTAGTGCCGAATTTGCCGCCGAGACCCCCTATTATTACTCCACGTTCGAAGACCACTTGGGTAGTGCCGAGGGAGCAAATGCGCTGGTGCAAAATGAAAGCGTGGTGTCTACACGCAAAAAAATCATCGTATTGGGTTCCGGCCCCAACCGCATAGGGCAGGGCATAGAGTTCGACTATTGCTGCACCCACGGGCTACTGGCCACCAAGGATGCCGGCTTTGAGGCCATCATGGTGAACTGCAATCCAGAAACCGTATCTACCGACTTCGACATTGCCGACAAGCTCTACTTCGAGCCCGTCTATTGGGAGCACCTTTGGGAAATCGTCGAACACGAGCAACCCGACGGCGTGATTGTGCAATTGGGTGGGCAAACCGCGCTCAAACTCTCGCGCAGGCTGCATGAAAAAGGCATCAAAATCATCGGCACCTCCTTCGACAACATGGATATTGCCGAAGATCGCGGCCGCTTCAGCGACATGCTGAAGGATTTGGGCATCCCCTACCCCAACTACGGCACCGCCTATACCACCGATGAAGCCATAGAAGTGGCCAATCAGGTGGGTTATCCGGTGCTCGTGCGTCCGTCATACGTGCTCGGCGGGCAACGCATGCGTATCGTCATCAACGATACCGAACTGGAAAAAAGCGTAGTGAGTCTGCTCAAGCACCTCCCAGGCAACAAAATACTCATCGACCACTTCCTCGACCGCTGTCAGGAAGCCGAGATAGATGCCATTTGCGACGGCGAGACCGTCCACATCATGGGCATCATGGAGCACATCGAGCCGGCCGGCATCCACAGCGGCGACAGTCACGCCCTGCTGCCCGTCTTCAACCTCGGCCCGCTCGTGGTGGAGGAGATGGTGGAAATCACCAAGAAGATTGCCCTGCAACTCAACATCATAGGCCTCATCAACATCCAGTTCGCCATCAAGGACAACAAGGTTTTCGTTATCGAGGCCAATCCGCGCGCAAGCCGCACCACGCCGTTCATTGCCAAGGCATACGGTATTCCTTACCTCAACATGGCTACGAAGGTGATGCTGGGTGTGGCCAAGTTGAAGGATTTTAAACCCGAGAAAAACCTGCAAGGCTGGGCGGTGAAGGTGCCGGTGTTCAGCTTCAACAAGTTCCCGAATGTAAACAAGGAGCTGGGGCCTGAAATGAAGAGTACCGGCGAAGCCATTAGGTTCATCAAGAACCTGAGGGACCCTTGGTTCCGCAGCCTCTATAAAGAGCGCAGCATGCACCTCAGCAAGTAGCCCGACATCATGAGCCAGTCTGCCCCCTTGCCCAAAGTGCCCGTTCTCGGACGTTTGCTGATGGTGCCCGTGCCGGTGGCCGAGGGCGCGATTGCATCGTTGAGTGAAGACGTTGTGGCGCACACGTTGCATCTTAGCCGCTATTTTGTGGAAGACCTCCGCACCGCCCGCCGTGTGCTGCGTGCCATCCATCCGGGGATAGATATCGATGCTATGCAGTTTTCGGTTATTGACAAACATGCCGGACCCGATATCGCCTTGTTGAAAAACTGGCTGTCGGCTGGGAAGGATGTGGGCGTGATGAGTGAGGCCGGCTGCCCCGGTATTGCCGACCCCGGAGCGGTATTGGCCGCGGCCGCCCACGAGCTTGGCGCGCCCGTGGTACCGCTGGTAGGCCCGAGTTCGTTGCTGTTGGCATTGATGGCATCAGGGCTGAATGGGCAAAACTTCTGCTTTAGAGGATACCTGCCGGTCAAAGAACCCATGCGCTCCAAAACATTGAAAGAGTGGGAAGCGGCCTCCGTTCGCGACAATCAAACCCAACTGTTCATAGAGACCCCGTACCGCAACCAAGTATTGCTGGAGGTGGTATTGAAAACCTGCAACCCACGCACGCGGCTTTGCATTGCCCAAAACGTCACTGCGCCCAATGCCTTCGTGCGCACCCTAACTATCAAAGACTGGAAAATGAAACCGCCGGTTCTGGGTAAAGAACCGGCGGTTTTCCTGATTTTGGGTTAGTGTTCCCCTATCTTATTAGGGTCACTTCTCCCGTAACCACTTCGTTTTGCTCTTGTCCGGGCTTCTGGATGACGCATTCATAGAAGTAGGTACCCATTTCTTGAGGAACGCCGTTGAAGGTGCCGTCCCAACCGGTTTGTTTGCTATTGGTATAGAATATCTGCTGACCCCAGCGATTGAAAATCCGCATTTCGACCATGTTTTGGAAGGTGAGGCCAATGGGGCGGAACACATCGTTCAGGCCATCGCCATTGGGGGTAAAGCCGGACGGGAACATTTGCACTACCGTGCTGTCCACCGTGATCTGCACTGTCGTAGAATCGAGGCAGCCGAAATTGTCGCGGCCATACACCACATACGTCGTAGTTACCGATGGTGTGGCAACGGGATTGTTGATGTTGGGGTTGCTTAACGTACCATTGTCGGGCAACCAGTAGTAAGTCATTTCGTTGTCGGCATTGAGCTGAACGCTGGCACCGAGCCTGATTGATGTTGCAGAAGTCATGTTGGTGATTTTGTTTCCCAATATCGAGTGGATATTGATGGTGTCGTAAGCGAGGCAACCGAAGGGCTGGAGGGTATCGGTGAGTACCAATTGGAAGTCTCCAAATCCGCTGAAGAAGGGCACAGCGGCTGTATCTGAAGTCAGATTGCCTGCGGGCGACCAGTTGTGGGTATATTCAAAAGTTCCCATGTTGCTGCGCACCGTGTTGTAAAGGGCCAATGGCATGGTTTGGCAAAAGGTGGTGTCGTGGAAGGAGGTAATGGCAAAGTCGAGCACAAAAAGCTTCACTGTTTTGGAATCGTGGCAGGAAATGGAGTCGGTGATGTCCAACTGCGTGATGATGATGCCGGGTATGTTGTAGGTATGTGTTACGGAGCCTGCGGTTGTCGATGTGTTTCCGTCGCCAAGTGTCCAGGCATAGGTCAATCCTCCGCCTATCGATGCATCCGTCAATGTAGTGCTGCCTCCCAAACATATGGTGTCGGGAATGGGTGCATAGTTGGCGGTGAGGGGGTGGCTGGTATTGATGTCGGCGGTCACCGTCTTACCACAATATCCGTTGGAATCTACGAGTGTGACGACACCGGCGAAGCAATTGGGTACGGTATAGGGATAGGTGGCCGTATACAGGTGGGTAGGCGAGAACGAATAGTTGCCAGTCATATCCCCGAAATTCCAGTGGTAGTAGTCGGCCCCTGTCGACGTATTGTTGAAGAATACCGTATCGTAGCTGCAACCGCGGTGGATGGCATAGGTGAAAGACGGAATAATGTCGGGCAATACGGTTACCGAAGCGGAATCGCGTGGGCCTTCGCAGCCTGCTACCGATTGGCTCACCCATACCGTGGTATTGCCTGCCACCGAAGTATTTACGGTGAGTGGCACACTACCGGGCGTTCCACCGGTACCCACATTATACCAATTGATGACACCCGCTGTTACTCCGGTTACCACAAATGGTATGAAGGTGGCACCGAAACAATAGGGCGAATACCCTGTAATGGTTGGTGCAGGCGGCGTAGGCGTTTGCTTTACATACGTTTCGGCGGAGTCTTTACAGCCGTTAAGGAACGTGTAAACCTTGTACCAGCCGGTATCTGCCCCCGGGAAGTTGGTGATATTGGGGTTCTCGAGTGTAGATGTAAAGCCGTTGGGACCGATCCATGAGAACGTTTCGCCTGTGGATGCCGGGGTGGAATATAAATCCAAAACATTGCCGGGGTTGGCGCAAATGGGGGAGTTGCTGTTGGCAGTCACCACAGGCAAGGGCTTTATGACTACGTGGGTGCGTGCTGTATCGTGCAAACCGCCAATGACCTGCACCACATATACATTGCCGGAATCTGCCCAACTAGTCGCATTGATAGTTAGGTATTCGCCCGTACCAAGGACGCCGCCACTTGGGCCATACCAAGTGAAAGGTTGTGTGGAATCGCCGTCTTGGGCAATGAGTTTCAACGTGTCGCCGAAACATACCGGGCCATCATTGATGGCCGTGAAGCAATTCAGGCTGACGTGGGTATAGGCAGTGTCGTAGCAGCCGTTCAGGTCTACAATGACCCGGAACATGCCGGTATCTGCAGCAGTGAAGGCAGTAATGACGGGATTCTGCACCGCCGACGTATAGCCGCTGGGGCCTGTCCACGAAAAAGTCTCACCCGTCACAAACGGTGTGGAAGTCAGGTCGAGGGGAAGACCCGACGCAGGACACAATGGGGAGTTGTTGGCAGCCGATATGGTTGGCTTGGGGTTGATGACCACATGTGTAAACGCGGTGTCGTTGACGCCGCCAATGGTCTGCACCACATAGTATACTCCGGAGTCGGCTTGTGTTACGTTGGCAATGTTTGCGGTGATTCCCGTTGAAGTAAATCCACCCGCACCGTGCCATACGTAAGGCAAAGTAGAATCGCCACCTACTGCAGCAAGTTTCAAAGAATCTCCCGTACACAATGGACCGTTGTTGACGGCATTGAAGCAGGAGAAAGTGGTATCGACAAAAACATAGAATGTAACCCCGTTCAAAATACCATTGCAGTATACCTCGAAGGAGTTGATCCCGGTACAGGAGTTGATGATGAAGTCGCCACCGTTATAGTCGACATCTGAGCCCGAAGGACCCATCAACAATCCGCCGAAAAGGTAGCAAGGGCCTGCGCCGCTGCCGCAATCGGTGTAGGAAGTCATATTGGCTGCGGTAAGCGGATAAAACACCCCATTGATGTACATCTGGAGATATTCGCCCGAGCCAAAAGGACCACCGTTGAGGGCGTAGGAGGGGATTTTGAGCGAAGCCACAGGGTGGCTCAACGTGAACGTATAGCTACCTGCCGTTCCCGAACCTGCCCAGTAGGATGTTCCGAAGCTGGTGGTACACCAAGATGTCCAAGTCGTGATGCTACCCGTAGAGGTGACAGTTGCAGAGAGAGACCCGTATGTGGAAGTACCCGATGTATTGGTTATCTGCACATAAGCCGCGCGAGAGCCCAAAAAGGCTAAACATGCACAGATGGTGAGGACGAAGTTTTTCATGCCGGCAAATTTTTTATAAAAATAACAATCTTAGAGTTACGCTGTGCATAAATACACAGATATGGTATTAAAACAAGACAGGGTAAAGAGGTTAAATGGATGGGCTGATGACGTATTTATTTTGCCGCCCGGCTATTCAGGTTTTTAGGCTTGGGATTTTATGGAAAACAACGCCAACTTGCGTCTTAAAATCGCGCTTTCGCACCATCCATCAACCTTTATGAATAGCGGTAGGCAATTGCGAGACGAACCCGATGACGTGCTTTTGGCCGAGTACCGTCGAGAAGGTGACGGCGAGGTACTGGGGGTCCTGCTGTGCCGATACACGGGCCTATTGTTTGGGGTGGCGTGCAAATACCTGAAAGACACCCATCTAGCCGAAGACGCTGTGCAGCAGGTGTTTTTAAAGGTACTCACGTCGATGCCCAATGAGGATATCCCGAATTTCAAGGGTTGGCTTTACGTGCTGACGCGCAACCATTGCATCCAATACCTTCGCAAGGCCGGGCCTCGAAAGGAAAGGGAACTCCCCGAAACAGTACTCGCCGATACCCAAGAGGTGATGGATTTTGAACTTCAGGAAGAAACAATAGCGCAGATGGAGGAGGCCTTGCAAGAACTACAGCCCGACCAACGCACCACTATCGTGCTGTTCTACATAAAAAAATACAGCTACGAGCAGATCATGGCCGCAACGGGTTTCACCTTTATGCAGGTGAAAAGCTTCATTCAGAATGGCAAACGCAATTTAAAGAACAGCATTTTAAAAAAATCGGGGCGAAAATGAACAAACGGAAACACAACCGGTTCGCCGCCGGCAGCCACGGTGGACGAGAGGGGCAGGGGGCCGATGACCGGCTGCTCGATTACTTGGAGGGCAGGATGGATGAGGCCGAGCAACGCGCATTCGAAGCCACACTGAGCGATGCCGGCCCCGAAAGCGATGCCTTAGACGGCCTTTATGGCATGCCGAACCCGGAAACCCGCAGGCACGTTGGCGCCGTAAATGCCCGCCTATATCGCCAAATAAGGCGGGGCAATGCCCGCCGCAAGCGGCGGCAATCGCCCACCTACGTCATTATTGCAGCAATAGCCGTGCTGCTCCTGACAGTGGCCGCCTGCATGGTGGCGGGCAAGGTGTTGCGCCTTTTTTAGGGGACTAGCAGACAATTTCATGGAGTTCAAAACGATGCATTATTTTTTACAATTGTAAAATATCGTCATTATGGGGTTGGTCAGTTTTTTATTCGGCAGAATGTTTGGAGCGTGCGAAAAAGCCCCAAGGCGTGACAATCGGGCTCAAACGACGAGCGCACCCAACCGAGATGCGGACTTCGAAAGAACCCGGCACCGGGAGACTTCGAAGACCTACATCGACGAGAAGGGATACGCAAGGTTCAAAGACAGCGATGTGTTCGTTCACAGATGGGTGGCAGAAAAAAGACTCGGACGGGCATTGCGACCTGGAGAATTGGTTCACCATATGAATAGGAACAAAGCGGATAACTCACCGGGCAATCTGCATGTTTTTGAAAACCAAGAAGCCCACGAAACTGACCACAAAGCCGACGCGGCGCGATTTGGGAAACGGGCCAGCTACCAAGGGTTTTCTGCTAAAAGGAAATACCGGGACTAAGCCCGGCATTTCCTTTTAAATCCTGAATATATGCCGGCCATGCCTATTCCACATGGCTGGGTGGTCTCCAATTAAAACTTCAGTTGGCCTGAATCGCTGCCAAATATTCATCCAAAGAGGCAAATGTGCGGGCAAATCCTTGTTGCAGACCGGCTGCCATGTCGCGGAACGCTTGGTGTTCGGCGGCCGAGGCATTGATAGGGTAACCCTGCAAGGTCAATATGGTCGTGCCATCGGCCTGCCCCTCCAATGTCCAGGTATTTTGAATCTCCAACGGCCAGACCGGGAAGAAGGGACTTGTGGTAGCCTCGCCGGCAGCATTGGCAAAACTGTTGATAAAGATGATTTTATCCTGGGCTTGCACTTCCAAATAATTGAATATCCCCCACATCTCACCGCCGCCGGGCATGGCTATGCAGTAGTGGGTTGTTCCACCGGGCCATACTTCCATCTTTGAAACGGTGAGTTGCATGCCTTTGGGACCCCACCATTGCGCGAAATGGGCAGGCTCTGTGAGCGCCTGCCAAACCAATGCTTGGGGGGCACGGAAAGTGCGGGTGATGACGAGCGCTCCGGCAATGTCTTGCGCATGCAGGTGCGTTTCCATACGATCGATGTTCTGAATGAATCCTTCGGCTGCGCCAAAATCCGTTACGGCCTGCGTCAACACGGCTTCCGATTCAAATTCCGAAGTCACACGCAACCGCGTATTGTTGCCTACAGGTTCGAACTCGATGGTCATCCTGAAATTCGGAATTTTAAGGTGGTCCAAAACCAGTCTGCTATTGGGCACCACCTCCACATACCTGTGGTTGCTGGGGTAGTCCGTACCGTCGGGTCCGCGCATCACAATAGCCCATTCACCACCGACGCTCACGTCCATTTTGGAGATGGTGTTGGTGAAGCCTACAGGCCCCCACCAATGTTTAATGTGTTCGGGGTTGGTCCACGCCTCGAAAACGGTTTCTACAGGGGCATTGATCAGGCGTTCCAACGATAGTATGCGTCCTGACTGCACATTTTGGGGAGATGACATACGCAGTGATTTGTTTTTTTTGCTTTGATGGATTATCCGAGAAATTTTTCCAGTTTTTCCAGGCTGCCGTTCCAACCTTGTGCCATGCCACCCAAGTAATGCCGCGCACCTTCGGGAACGGGGTCTACCACCAAGTGGATGGTCAATAAAGTTCCCTTTTCGGCGGGTTCGAATGTGATGCTATTCATGACCTCGAACATGGGCGACCCTGCGGCATCCAGCGCCCGCGATTGGAATACCAGCGTGCGTGGCTCCTCTACCTCGAGCATGGTGCCGTTCATCGGGAAAATCATGCCGTCGGGTGAGCGCATCTCTAAGTAAATGTTGCCACCCGGCCAGGCTTCCCAAATGCACACCGGATTGGTGAAGGGTCCCGGCCCCCACCATTGCTGCACTCGGGCTGGGTCTGTCCACGCCGCCCAAACCAGGTCTGGAGACGCATGCAGTATCCGGGTTATGGTTTGTTCCAGCCTTTTGACTTCCGGGCCAAGAGGCACTACGCCGTTATTTCTTTGCGACATCTTATTTATTGTTTGAAGGTTCTTGAATTAGTTGCAGATAGGCCTCCAATGCATCGAGCTTTTGTTCCCAAAAACGTTTGTACTGGTCTACCCACTTACTCACTTCATTTAGTTTTTCGGGCTTGGCTTCGCAAAAGCGTTCCCTGCCCTTTTGTTTTACTTCCAGCAGTCCGCATTCGGCCAGTATTTTGATGTGTTTGTAAACCGCAGTGCGGCTTACATCAAAATGCCCGGCAACCGCGTTTACATTCAATGGCTTGTCGCACACCATGTGGAGAATCTCCCTCCTGGTGGGGTCTGCAATGGCCTGAAAAACGTCTCTACGCATAGTTGTGCAACCGATTGGTTGCAAATATAGTGCAACCAATCGGTTGCACAAAATAAATGGGATAACATCGGAACGGCCCGATCAAAAGGGCCAGTTTGCCAAAGACTTAGTTGGACTGATTAGAAAAACGGTTGGAGTAGACACGCCCGAAAAATTCGGCGTAGGAAACGGGAAAGGAAAATCAAGAGGATGGACAGACTCCACTTATCCCTTTGCCCCAAATACCCTCCCAGCCAAAACAAATACGGAAATCCCCAAAATCCCCCCTACCGTATCGGCTACGGCATCGAGAAACTCCATGCTGCGGCCTAGAAAGGTGAGGATGCCCTGCATGATTTCGATAAAGGAGCCGAAGGCTGCGGCTACAAGTAGCATTTTGAGGTATTGCGACACCTGCCGCTTGGGGTAGGCACAGAGCCATAGGAGGGCAAAACCGCCAAACATCACGAAGTGCACCCACTTGTCGGCAAAGGGTACGTCAACTTTTGGGAATGCTGTGGCGGGGGCAAAGCACCCAACAAGAACAAGCAA
>CAIVHI010000447.1 GCA_903905685.1 uncultured Bacteroidota bacterium
AGCTTTTGTTGTACCATCACTTCCAAACCATAGCTGTGCCCGCTTCCGGTAGACGATACCGGCTCATTGCCCAAAACGTTGAAATCGCCTCCTTCGTTGGCTAACGAGATGTTGTCTATCAATGAAATAGGGTAGTTGTCGTAATATTTCTCGAAACCTTCAATCGTTACTCTTGCCCCCTGCCACTTGGGCAAATACTCAAATCCTGCTACATAATGGATGCAAGAAGTATACCTCATATCCTTGTTTACATAGTTGCCCGCACTATCATGATAGCCCAGCACGGTATAGGTGGGTATTTTGCAGTACCGCCCAACCGATGTGTTTAAGCTGAGCTTGTCGGTGAGTTTCAGCGATGCCGACACACGGGGTGAGAGTTGTCGGGCCAGGTTATTACCCTCCGTCATGAAGGTATTGCCGTCAGTGCGCAGCCCTACCGATATCGTCAGGCGTTTCTCAAAGAAGTTGAACCCAGCCTGTCCGAATATGCCATACTTGATGAACGACAGGTTGGTGTTGCTGCGAAGCGTGATTCCCGGCTTGATGACGTTGCCGAGGGAATCTGTAACGGGATTGGAGAGGATGTCGAAAAAGTCGTTGGTATATTCGTCCAACTGCGCCATGGCGCCAAAACTGTAGTTGAAGCGGTCGTAAAACTTGTTGGTCTCAAAGCGCAATTTATTCTCGGCTTCGGTAGAATGGATGCGCAAGGTCTGGGTGCTCGGCGACGGGTTTTGGTTGTCAAGGTACTTGTCGAGTTGGTTATCGAGCATATTGCGGCTGAACGACAGGTTCCAGTAGCCCTTGTCTATCAGCTTTTTGATCATGTAGCCGTTGGTGTAGCTCCATTGCTTGATGAGAGGGTTGGAGTGGAGGATGTAGACATTCTCCGGAGTAAGGGTGTTTGGCGTGAGAAAGGAGAAGTTGTCTATTGCCCCCACCGCCAAAGTGTAGAAGGTCAGCTTTTTATTGATTTTGTAGTTTATCTTGTATTGAAAATCCCAATAGGACGGTTGGATGGGAATTTGCAACGCTTGAAACAGCAATTGCAGGTAAGACCGCCGCGCAGATGCTTGGAAGGTGACGTCTTTCGCCAGTGGACCATCGGCAGAGTAGGCCAACTCTGTTGCACTCAAGCGGAGGTTGCTTTCTATGCGGTCGGGATTGGCGTCTTTTTGGCGCAACTGCAGCACACCGGATAGCGGATTGTCATAGCGGGCGGGAAATGCCGAGGTATAGAGGTCTACATCGTTGATGAATGACAGATTAAGGATGCCCGTGGGGCCACCTGCCGAACCTTGAGTAGCGAAGTGGTTGATGATGGGTACTTCTATGCCGTCGAGATAGTATACATTTTCATTGGGCGCACCGCCGCGAATAATGAGGTCGTTGCGATAGCCACCTACCGATCCCGAAGTGCCGCCTACACCGGGAAAGCCTTGAACCACACGCGAGACATCGAAGTTGCCACCGGGATTGCTCTTGATTTCTTGTGCCGACAGCGACTGAATGGAAAGAGGCGTTTCAACACCGTGCGCATAGGGATTGTTCTTCACTGTGACTTCTTTCAATGTCACACTGCCCGAGCCATCCATATCCACCGCCAGCATTTGGGCGTTGCCCGAGGTTACCACCACATCGAACAGTACTGCAGGGTTGAAGCCCAGCGCTTGTACCTTTATATTATAGGCTCCCGGCTTAATATCTCGCACCACAAATGAACCGTCCGAGTCGGAAACCGCCCCAAGGAGCGTATTTTGCAGCACGACAGCCGCGCCCTGTATGGGTGCCTGCGTCTTCTTATCGCGTACAGTGCCGCGCACAATGCCATCGGCCGATTGTGCACGCAGAAAATCAGGAAAAAGGCCACCAATTACAACGAATAACGCTGTGACAGCCATCATTCGATGCAAAGAAAAATTTCCGGTCATAGAGGTACCTATTAGTTTTGTTGAAGAGCTATCGCATATTCTTAGACAAAATTAATCGTTTTGGTGGATTTCGACGAGAAATTATGTTTTGTTGGGAAGGGTAGAAGTGCATGGCCGGCCAAGCCTCCCCCAAATCCGCTATTTTTACCTCATGGCTAAAGCAAAGCAGCCCCGCTTGGTGGAGCGGGAAAACTATAGCATTGATCCACTGCAAAAGGGGGAGTATTGCGACTTTATGTTCACTGGCTGCGATTTCTCCAACGGCGACCTTTCGAAGATCCTGTTTGAGGATTGTGAATTTGTGAATTGCAACCTATCGGTATGCAATGTGGCAAAAACCGTTTTTAGAAATGTTAAATTCTCAGGCTGCAAAATGATGGGGGTTCGGTTCGATTTGTGCAATCCCTTTGGGCTTTCATTCAGTTTCAACCATTGCATATTAGACCACTGCTCCTTCTTTCGCACCGAAATTCCAGCTACCGACTTCACCGGCTCGCGGCTCTGGGAGGCCGATTTGGCCGAGGCCGTACTGATGGGCGCAAACTTCTCGAAATGTGACCTCACCGGTGCCACCTTCGACAATACCCAATTGGAACGAGCCGACTTCCGGTCGGCGTATGGCTACAGTATCCGTCCCGATGCCAACAAACTGAAAAAGGCCAAATTCTCCCTGCCCGCCGTTACCGGCTTGCTGGATGGCTACGACATTGAATTGGAGCATTGACGGCATAACCACAATTTTTGATA
>CAIVHI010000448.1 GCA_903905685.1 uncultured Bacteroidota bacterium
AGCCCGCCTGCGCGACAAGCTTTTTACACTTCAAGGTAAGGAAGCCGCAAAAAAATAGCGGGTCAACCTTTGAAAAAATAGAACCATTCCCGGCAAAATTCCCAAAGGAAAAAAGCCGCAGGCACGAGCGGGATGGACGCAATTACTGCTGCCAACGCCTGGCTTTTCTTGAACGCCAAGAGGCTGAGTTTGCGTAAACCGATAATGTACAAAGGATAACAATCCAAAGCTATGGCAATGGGCATGGTCTTGGCAACGTTGCCACTGTCGAAAAGGAATATTGAAGATAGGGCGACAAGTGGCCATGCGAGAATGGGGAGCAGACTGATGGTAAGGAATGCGGTGTACCACCGCGGCAAATGGGGTCTGCGAAATGCAGCGAAAGGCCCTTTGCTCAGCTTCAATTCTTGCACCTCGTCAATACCGCAGTTCGGGCATCGCTTGTTGAGCATCCAGTCCTCCATGGGTCCGCGCCAGCCGCAATTAATGCATTTTGTGTTCATAACGTGCAGGGAAATTCATTGAAATGTAAATGTAACAATCAAGTTTCAACACAATGAAGGTTATGGCAGTAAAATGGACGGGTGAAAAAGTGGAGTGGATAAAACGGCAACTGGGCCGACGAGACTGTTGCCCAAAACATGCCACAGAATATACAGCCCCGATTTCCCTATCAAAATACGCCATTCTTGCCGCTGTTTCAGGATATCCGTTTAATTTCGCGCCGGTAATCCATCTCATTGGTAAAAATCTTAAAAGATTCCGGTCTTGGCACAGTAGTCATTGTGCTGTTTTTGGCAATGCTGCTCAAGCTACCGTTTCTGCTACACCCGGTTGCGCCGGCGGCTGTGGCCGACCACGTTTTGTATAACCTGATATTGACCGGTACGGGTTTTGTGTTGGCCAAAAGTGCCGCCGCCTATACCACCTTTTCGATAATCTTATTGTTGGGGCAGGCATTTTATCTCTCGCACATATGCAGTAAGCACAAGATGTATCCAAAATCGGGCTACTTGCCTGCGGTGATGTACTTGATGCTCACATCGGTGGCTCCAAACCTGAATTATTTTGGCGAAACCCTCATTGTTAACTGGATACTGCTTAGAGTGCTCGACATTATGTTTGGTTTTTCTCATACCCCCGACCCACGCAAAACCATATTCAATGCGGGAATGCTGCTGGCGTTTGCAGGCATTTTTCAGATTACCTTCCTGTGTTTTTTCTTGTTGTTGCCCGTAGCAATGGTGATGTTGCGCCCATTCCACCCTGCCGAATGGGCGGTGGCATTCATGGGATATTTCACCCCCTACTATTTCCTGTGGGGAGTGATGTTTGTTACGAACAGCCTGCATCCGGTTGCCGGCTGGTTGCACCTCGGCTTTTCAACCAGCTTGGGCATTCATGGGCGTGTTCCTTGGTCGGTCATCATAGCTTGCGTTGGCATTTTCATTGCTGCGGGCTTATACGGCACGCAACAAAACATGACCCTCAGCAACATCTATATTCGTCGCAACTGGACGGTGGTAATGTTCTATTTCATCATTTCACTTTTGGCAGGTTTCACTACAGATGCCTCCGTATCCACCTCATGGGGAATATTGTTACCCGCAGCAACCATTATCGCATCAAATGGACCACTTTTTGAAAAGAGTAAGTGGTTTAGTAATTTTATCTTTTATTTCACCCTCGTATTTGTTTCCATTGTTGCCATAACGGCGCACTTTGGCAAATGAACATTAATAACACACATACAATATCAATGAAATTCGGCATTATCGTTTTCCCCGGCTCCAATTGCGACAGAGACATGGCTTATGCCTTACAGGATGATTTGAAACAGGAAGTGGTCATGTTGTGGCACAAAGACCGCGATCTCAGCCAATTCACCACCGACGACTGCATAGTGCTACCCGGAGGCTTCTCTTACGGAGATTACCTGCGTTGCGGTGCGCTGGCCAAATTCAGCCCTATGATGGAGCAAGTGATTGAATTTGCCAATCGCGGCGGGAAGGTGCTGGGGGTGTGCAACGGCTTCCAAATTTTATGTGAATCCGGTCTGCTTCCCGGCGTATTGCTCCAGAACGACCATCGCAGGTTTGTATGTAAGAATGTATTCATCAAAAGTGAAAACGCCAACAACAGGATAGGACTACACGTGGGCGACAAGGTTTTGAAGATACCGATAGCGCACAATGAAGGACGCTACTATGCCGATGCCGCCACATTGGAAAACATGCATAAGAACAACCAAATTGTATTTAAATATTGCAACGAAGTGGGCGAAGTGCACTTGGACTCCAACCCGAACGGCGCGTGCGACAATATTGCGGGCATTTGCAATGCCACCCACAACGTTTACGGCATGATGCCCCACCCCGAACGGGCGTGTTCCGCACCATTAAACAATATTGACGGAAGGGCAATATTGAAAGCGTTGAGTTTCCATAACTAATCGGAACAGGTTTTTAACATTTCTTCGCCGGCACTGCGTGCCGGATTGTCCTAAATTTATTCCGAATTATAGTCTGACTA
This sequence comes from uncultured Bacteroidota bacterium, assembly GCA_903905685.1. Classification (GTDB taxonomy): domain Bacteria; phylum Bacteroidota; class Bacteroidia; order Chitinophagales; family Chitinophagaceae; genus CAIYTT01. The sequence continues at coordinate 2,533 of CAIVHI010000448.1, forward strand.
AATTTGTACCGCATGAAATTCAAATATCTTTTGGCGACGCTCTTGGCGACGTTGGTATTGCACACTGCATTCGGGCAAATGGTGTCCGACAAGTCTAAGTGGAAAGTCGTTGTCGAAAAAGTAAAAGACAATAAATATAAAATCGTTTTTCACTTAACCCTACCCGATGGCTGGCACATTTATTCATTGAAGCCGGGTGGCGATGGTTCGTTGTTTCCTCCAGCGTTTACCTACAATAAGAATCCAAAATTGAAACTGATAGGCGATGTCAAGGAAAGCGGCAAGCTCATCAGTGAAAAAATGGATGGCATAGATGGTATAGTGAACATGTTCAAGGTCAAGGTAGACTATGTTCAAGAAGCCGAAATTTCGGGCGATACCAAGATTACCGGAACCTATGCCTACCAGATTTGCAACGACCAAATGTGCCTGCCACCCACCACGAAACCATTTACGTTGAAAGTGGGCGACGACAAAACGGCAGACCAACCGGTTTCCGAAGCTGCGGCCAAAGCCCTTGCAGATACGCCAGCTTCGCCCGCTACCGACACCGGACATCATGCAGAAAACGCAACCGTGATACCCGCCTCAAAAACCGACACCACCAAGCCTACTCCTGTAACTGCCGCAGATGGTGCTAAGTCGCAAAACCAGTCGCTGCTCATGTTGTTTTTGTTGGCATTTGGTGGCGGCATTGCAGCCGTCTTCACACCTTGCATCTTCTCCATGATTCCGGTCACAGTTAGTTTTTTCACAAAGCGGAGCAAGACCCGTAGCGAAGCCATCAAGAATGCCCTCTATTACTCCATCTCCATCATTACCATCTTTACCGTATTGGGCGTTGTCATTTCGGCCGTCTTTGGGTCTGCGGCATTGAACACGCTTTCGACGAATTGGATAGCCAACTTGTTCTTCTTTGCGATTTTCGTACTCTTTGGTGTTTCATTCTTGGGAGCGTTCGAGATTACACTGCCGTCTTCCTGGACCAGTGCAACCGATAGCAAGGCCGGTGTAGGCAGTTTTGGAGGAATATTTTTCATGGCCCTCACCCTTGTCATTGTATCGTTTTCGTGCACCGGCCCCATTGTTGGCCCGTTGTTGGTTTTGGCGGGCAAAGGCGGTATTGCCGGACCCGCGCTGGGTATGTTTGGCTTTTCATTTGGCTTGGCGTTGCCGTTTGCGGTATTTGCCATTTTCCCGGGGATGCTCAATAAGATGGCACAATCGGGCGGCTGGCTCAATCAAGTGAAGGTGGTATTGGGATTTATTGAACTGATGCTGGCATTGAAGTTCTTCTCCAATGCCGATTTGGCACAGGGTTGGAGACTGCTCGACCGCGAAATTTTTATTGCCCTTTGGATAGTCCTCTCCACCCTGCTCGGCTTTTACTTATTGGACAAAATCAAGCTTTCGCACGACGATGCCACACCGAAGAACGTTTACGGTCAAGAGTATGTTTCAATCTTCAAGCTGTTCTTGGCCATCGTTACCTTTTCTTTTGCCGTTTACTTATTGCCCGGCATGTGGGGCGCACCACTTAACGGGGCAAGTGCCTTCTTGCCACCTATGGGTACCTTCGATGCCTTTGGTGGCGGAGGTACGAACCATGGCAACGCTACTTCCGGCACCTCGCTTGATCTAAAGCCCGTGAAATATGTATCGGACATGAAGATTTACGAGCCACCGGTGGTTACCAATCTCGGGCTCGTAACGTTCTTCGACTACGATGAAGCATTGGCCGCATCCAAAAAACTCAAACGGCCGGTTATGCTCGACTTCACGGGTATCAACTGCGTGAATTGCCGTAAGATGGAATTCCAAGTATGGTCCAAGCCGGAAGTGGCTGAAATGCTCAAGGAAGACTTCATCGTGGTGTCGTTATACTGCGACATGAATAGGATAGAACTTCCGAAAAACGAGCAATTCTTTTCCAAAGACTTGAACAGTCAAGTGGTTACCTTAGGCAATAAGAATGCCGCTTTGCAGGCCTCCAAGTTCGGAAGCAACTCGCAACCGCTGTATTTTTACGTGGACGAAAACGGCACCAAACTGGCCGATGAAGGATACTCCTATGACCCTGATGCTCAGAAGTTTGTAGCCCATCTGGAAAAAGTGAAGGCCAATTTCAAAAAGTTGCAC
>CAIVHI010000449.1 GCA_903905685.1 uncultured Bacteroidota bacterium
CGGGCAATCGGGAATTCGCTTACTGTCTTTTATGGCATCTAAAAACCCTAATAGCTCATAATTGGCTTCTGTAACTTCTGTATAGCTTTTTACAGCATCTGCTTTTAAAGCACCCCGGTTTATAGAAATGCGTTTACCCCTGCTGGCAATTTTGATGCGAAAAGCCATTTGAGTGGTTAATCCCATTCGGTTATACAACGAAAAACCTGTTTCATAAGCTACCCGCTTGCCGTTTTCAAACAAATATGGGCGTAGCTGTTCGCTGTAATCTGGTTTAAGTTCTCCAAAAGTCGTTTGTTCTGGCTTGTATAATACACCTTTCGATATTTTTTTAATATCACCATTGGTTTGTAGGCGTTCCAAAGCCTTGGCAGCTGTTTGGTATTCTTCTTTGGCAATACCCAAATCTGCATACCCAAAGGTTTTGCCTTCGGGTATTTTTCTTATTTGAGTTCGTATTTGGGATGCCAATGTCATATTGCAAAGGTAGCTATAATTTTAAAATGTCAAGTTTATAGAGCAAAAAACTTGACACTTTATCTTGTTGAGATAGCTCTGTAAACTTGCGCTCTAACTCTTCTTGGATGAATTTCATGGTCAATTATACGTTTGCACAAAAGCCCTATGCTTAGCTTTAAAACTGTTTTTCCAATCCATATAATCTCTTACATCCTGTTCAATTACGCTTTTAGTTGGTAATTGTGGGATTGTTGACGTTCCTCCATCATGTTCAGTTACAGAATACTTACCAAATAACAATAGCAAAAAGTCAATATCACTTTGTTCAACCACAATAAAACTTGATAAGTTACGCTGAATTCAAGCGGCAAATGCAACATGATGCAAACGTAACATTTTGATTGGTGAAATGAATTTGTTCTTTTTCCTCGGCCTGTTGTTCAGTCTGTTTTGGACGTTCATTATCTGGGTGTCTGTGATTTTGTCGAGATCGGTTTTCCTGGTGAAGTATTGCCTTACGAGGCCGTTTTGGTTCTCGTTGCAACCCCGTTGTTGGGAGCGGTAGGGGTCTGCAAAGTACCATGGCAGCCCCAACGCGCGCCTACCGCCTTTTGGCAGGCGAACTCCGTGCCGTTGTCGCTCGTAATGGAGTGGATGCGGCCTTTCCACGGTTCCAACGTCCTTGTGATGGCGTTTTGTATGGTTGCGGCTTCCTTGTTGGGCAGTTTCACGATGAAGTTGAAGAGCGATTTGCGCTCGGTGATGGTGAGCAGGTAACCGTTCGCGCATTTGACGAGGTCGGTTTCCACGTCGCCGAAGCGGGCCTGCAAAGCCACCTCTTCCGGCCTGCCGTGTATGGACGTCCTGTCCTTGATGATGGTTCGGGGTTGTTTCGACAGGCGCCTTTTACGCCTTTTCCTATGGTGCCGCCTAAGGAACGACGTATAATCGACCCCGGTCCGGGGCTGTGCGTAGATCCACAGGTAAATGCCTTCGGTACTCAACATCGCCAAGCCTTTGAGGGCGCAGCAGGCGGCAATCTGTTCGGGACTCCGGTCCCGCTTCAGCAGAAACGACATCCTGCGGACCACGTCCCCGTTGCAGGATTTGGACTTGGGCGGCCTATATGCCCTTTTTTCCGCAAACGACTGTGCGTTCGCCGCCTTGTAGCGGTCCGGCGGTTTGGCCGACCGGACGCTGTTGCGGCGCAGTTCCCTACTGACCGTACTCCTGTTTACGCCCAGGATGCCTGCAATGGCGGTCTGGCTGATACCTGTAGCAAGCAACGCTTCAATTTGGTACCTTTGCCCTCGGCTGAGATGAGTGAATTTTGATGTCATAAGCAACACAAAGTTTAGGATTCTCAGCCATCTTATGGTTGGGGGTACCCCCAACCATAAGATGGCTGAGCGTGTTGCATTTGTTACTTGAACTTAGGCACTCAATAGAAGTGAAGCATATGACACCTTCAAAACAGGGGCAAATTTGTAAAATAAACAATCCATTGCCACACGAAAATTCGCTGGAAACATATATTGTTACCGAAGACCTATCTGCCTGTAGCGATGATA
>CAIVHI010000450.1 GCA_903905685.1 uncultured Bacteroidota bacterium
ATTTTTCAAGTCTGAGGAGGTAAGAGTTACGTCTGCCGAGTCTAGTGCAATGTCTGTGCCCGAGCCCATGGCTATGCCTACGTCGGCCACCGTCAGTGCGGGACTATCATTGATGCCGTCGCCCACCATAGCCACAATTCTTCCCTGCTTTTGAAGTGCTGCCACGAATTCCGCCTTTTCTTGCGGCGATGCTTCGGCATGATATTCATTTATGCCCGCCTCGCGCGCAATAGCGGCGGCGGTTGCTGTGTTGTCGCCGGTAAGCAGAATCACCTGTATCCCGGCCCCAATGAGGCCCTGTATTGCCGGGCCCGACGAAGGCTTTATCGCGTCTTTTACGGCAATCGCACCAAATGCCTGTTTGAAATCGGCTATGAATATCACCGTGCAAGCTGTGGCATACCATTCGTTGGCTTGAAGCGTTAGTGCTGTTGATATGGCTATATTCATAGATTTCAACAGCTTATCGCTACCCACAAAATAGAGTGTGCCACCGCAAAGGCCGGTAATGCCGCCACCCGGAATTGCGGAAAACATGGTCACGGGCTCAACGTTTGGTTGCGACGCTTTTAAGAAATCTGTCACCGCTCCCGCCAGCGGGTGTTCCGACTGTGCTTCCAAACTGTACAATACGGCTTTGATTTTTTCGGTATCCACATCGGGAAGCCAAAGAGTGCCGGTTACGACCGGCTTACCTAAAGTGACTGTTCCGGTCTTGTCCAGAACAACGGTAGTGATGTCGCGCGCTTTTTCGAGGGCGGCAGCATCCTTTACCAATATCCCCGATTCTGCACCTCTACCCAAACCAACCATGATGCCGGTTGGGGTGGCCAATCCCAATGCGCACGGACATGCAATGGCCAATACCGTTACTGCTGCCCTTACTGCATGCCCTATAGCGGCCTCGCCACCCCAAAAAGCCCAAGCCGAAAACGTAACAACCGCTATGCACAATACCACCGGCACGAAAACTGCGGCAACACGGTCTACATATTTTTGCACGGGTGCTTTAGAGCCTTGCGCTTGGCGTACATAAGCAATTATTTGTGCTAGGAAGGTATCCTTGCCTACTTTCTCAGCCACGTAAGTAAGCGTACCCTTGGTATTGATGGAGCCCGAATACAGACGGTCGCCCACTGTTTTTTCAATAGCAATAGGCTCGCCGGTTATCATACTCTCGTCTACAAAAGATTGTCCCCCGGTTACACTGCCGTCTACTGCAATTTTTTGTCCGGGCTTCGCCAGCATTTGGTTGCCTATTTTCACATCGGATATCGCGATTTCCTGCTCGGTACCGTCGGGCTGAAGCACAACAACAGTGCTGGGTTGCAAATGGAGCAGTTTTTTGATCGCGTCCGATGTGTTCGATTTTGCCCTTTCTTCCAGCAGCCTCCCCAACAGCACGAACGTGACTACCGCTGTAGACGCTTCAAAATAGACTTCCGGATGGTTCATTCCCACGGCAGGTTGCGGAAACAACGTGTTGAACAGGCTGTATAGGTATGCCGTGCCGGCGCTTAGTGCAACAAGTGTGTCCATATTTGCAGTAACGTGCAACAATTGCCGCCAGGCATTTTTAAAGAATGTTGAGCCGAAAATCCATACCACAGGGGTGGCCAGCAGGCAAGAAATCCACCGCTCTCTAGCGGTCATGTCGTGCATGTGCAGCATGCCGATGGCCATTACGGGAATGGATAAGATGGCAGACAAGATAACATTGATTTTGAGTATATTGGAGCGCTTTATTTCAATTGATTCCGATGTAGTGCCATCCATTTCCGCAATCAGTCCATAGCCAGCACCCTTTACGGCCCGTGCCAACGATTGCGCGTTGCTTTCCGTATCGTCGAAGGCCACTTGTGCCGTGTTGGTGGCCAAATTCACTGTTGCCGATTTTACCCCCTTTTGTCCAACCAAGACTTTTTCGACCGTGGCAACGCACGAGGCGCACGTCATACCCTGAACTGTAAATGTCTCCTTCGTTATCATACTGCCGTGATTGGAAATCGTGGATTTCTGGAAATGCGAGACCTTAGTCTAACAATTTCCGCAAAAGTAAACATAAGTGTTGCCGAGGTGGTGGGAATCCATTCCGCAAAGAATCGTTGAGTAACTGAACTATAGCGGGTTGCAGTATTCAACGAATGAACAACGCCCCCGATAAAATCGGGGGCGTTGCAGGGTTTTGATGTTTTGCAATGGGTGCAAACGGTATTAATAATCCATACCGCCCATGCCGCCGGGCATGCCGCCTGGGGCTGCACCACCCGTTTTGGGTTCGGGCTTGTCGGCAATCACGCATTCCGTTGTCAGCAACATGCTGGCAATGGAGGCTGCGTTTTCGAGAGCCACACGAGTAACCTTCGTGGGGTCTATTACGCCTGCACTCAAAAGGTTTTCGTAAACCTCTGTGCGGGCGTTGAAGCCGTAGTCGCCTTTGCCTTCGCGCACCTTCTGAACAATAATGGAACCTTCCAAACCTGCATTGGCAACAATCTGACGCAAGGGTTCTTCCAAAGCCCTGCGGATGATGGCCACACCGGTTTTTTCGTCGGCATTGTCGGTTACCACACCGGCCATAGCTTCGATGGCGCGGATGTAGGCAATACCGCCACCGGGAACGATACCTTCTTCAACGGCAGCACGGGTAGCGTGCAATGCGTCGTCTACGCGGTCTTTCTTTTCTTTCATCTCCACTTCGCTGGCTGCACCAATGTAGAGTACTGCAACACCACCGCTCAACTTGGCGAGGCGCTCTTGCAATTTCTCACGGTCGTAGTCGCTGGTAGTGGCTTCTATTTGCGATTTGATTTGGTTGATGCGGGCAGTGATGTCTTCCTTCTTGCCACGGCCTCCAACAACGGTAGTGTTGTCTTTGTCGGTCGTGATGCTTTCGGCTTGTCCGAGGTAGGCGATACCTGCATTTTCCAATTTGTAGCCTTGTTCTTCGCTGATGACGGTACCACCAGTAAGAACGGCAATGTCTTGCAGCATTTCTTTGCGGCGGTCGCCAAAACCGGGAGCCTTAACAGCTGCGATTTTTAGCGAACCACGCAACTTGTTTACCACCAATGTTGCCAATGCTTCACCGTCCACATCTTCAGCAATAATCAACAATGGGCGACCCGATTGTACAACGCTTTCCAGAATGGGGAGGATGTCTTTAAGGGTGCTGATTTTCTTGTCGTAGATGAGGATGTAGGGGTTTGAAAACTCTACCTGCATCTTCTCGGTATTGGTGATGAAGTAGGGGCTGAGGTAGCCGCGGTCGAACTGCATCCCTTCAACGATTTCAACGGTAGTATCTGTACCCTTGGCTTCTTCAACCGTGATAACGCCCTCGTTACCAACCTTCGCCATGGCTTGTGCAATCAACTTGCCGATGGCTGCGTCATTGTTCGCAGAGATGGAGGCTACTTGCTCAATCTTGGTGTTGTCGTTGCCCACTTTTTCGCTTTGGCTGCGCAGGTGTTCCACAACTGCCGTAACGGCCTTGTCGATACCGCGTTTCAAATCCATAGGATTTGCGCCGGCAGCTACGTTCTTCAAACCTTCACCGATGATGGACTGTGCCAATACGGTTGCAGTGGTGGTACCGTCGCCGGCGATGTCGGCGGTCTTGGAAGCCACTTCCTTCACCATTTGCGCACCGATGTTCTCGATGGCGTCTTCCAGTTCGATTTCTTTGGCTACCGATACGCCGTCTTTGGTGACGGATGGTGCGCCGAATTTTTTCTCGATTACCACGTTGCGGCCTTTCGGACCCAGAGTAACTTTCACTGCATCAGCCAAAGTGTCCACGCCGCGTTTCATCCTGTTGCGGGCTTCTGTGTTGAAAAAGAGTTGTTTTGCCATAATGTTGTCCTGTTTTCGCTCCCGATGCCTGCTGCATCGAGGAGCAGGTTATTGTTTTGCTGTTTTTGTTGATTTGATGTTGGGTAATACCGAATGACGCATCAATTTTTCGTCAATCCGCTTGCAATTAAATGATTGCCAAAATATCGCTTTCGCGCATAATGAGGTAATCTTGGCCTTCGAGGGCAATCTCGGTGCCGGCATACTTACCGTACAGGATGGTGTCGCCTGTCTTCACGGTCATGGGTTCGTCTTTCTTACCCGGACCGGCGGCAACAACTATACCGCGTTGTGGTTTTTCCTTGGCGGTGTCGGGGATG
>CAIVHI010000451.1 GCA_903905685.1 uncultured Bacteroidota bacterium
CGTCTCGCCGGAACCTCTGGCAGGCGGTCCAAATGCACCCCGGCGGACGCCGGGCCATAGGTGGGTCCAAGCGGACGCTTGAACCAGGTGCATTTTTTTTTACCGCTTCTCCACCATCCTGCAGGTTCGTTCCCCCGTCACCGCATTTGCCGCCACAAGCGTATACACCCCCGGCAACAACCCCTCCAGCGGCACCACCTGCTTCAAGCCAGCCTCTGCGAGGCTGTAAACCACCTGCCCTAAGGCATTGGTGAGCATGAGGCTGCACCCCCGCGCTCCCTCCACCGTGAGCTGGGTGGTGGCGGGGTTGGGATACAGCAACACATGCATGGCTCCGACAGCTCCTACAGACCAGCCCGACATGCCCGTAAATACATCGTAGGCCAAGGTGATGTTGTTGAAGCTTGAAGTGGTGACCTGTGGGGCATCATTGATGTTGTTGTAGTAAACCGCAATCCCGTTGAACACCCCATTCATTTTATTGGAGTCGATGTTTTCCTCACTGCCGCCAATGAAATCCGACGTGGTGTAGGAGCCCTCCAGATTTACCCAGTACACCGCCTGATACATGTAGTCTTTATGTCCGGTACTCGGAGGGATGCGGCGGAAATATTGAAGCGCGTCTCGAAGGGATGAATTGAAATATTTCATGATTTGAAAAGGTTAACCAAATAAATGTAGATTCGACGTTTAAAAACGATGTAGAGACCAAGGGAATCGCAGCATATACCGACCACAGGTAGGTGCTTCTGTATCGACGAGCCCGTCGGGGGCAGACGGTGGGACATTACAAGCGGGTCATTCAGGTTTTGATGTCATCATGCGCAATAGGTTTTTGGGTGAACAATCATCGGCCTATCATCGGTTGGCAACCTCGGTGCGCTCAAAAAGTATTCGAGACAAAGGGCACCCCAAGGATCTGTTTCTCCATGACTTACAAGATACCGAATTCAAACAGGCGATGTTTAACAAATTTATAAGTTTAGCTTGGAATTTCAAACGCAAAAACCAACACCTCCCCAAATATTTTTTTCGGCAATGCAATGGGCAGGGACGTCAAGCAAAACTTCCTTGCCGGGGCATGAACAATTTACCCCGACACCCCAAATCCTTTCTTCTACTGCCTACTCCCAAGTCAAGCCGAATAACGGACATCCTATTACCGGCGCCTTCAAGGTTGAAGAATGGGTGTAGCCCTTTTGGGGGTCATCGCGAGAGCCGGAACTTCGATTGGGTGCCGAATGCATCGTTCGAAATGCACCAAACCATGCAGTGTAAAGCATAAATAGACTGCGGGTGCCAATCGCCCCAAGTTGAGCGGCAGCGCGTAATCCGTAAACTTGGTCTGCATCTGTGTCACGGTAGTCCCTGTCTCATCCAGAACTTCCAAGGTCAATGGGCGCAAATCTTCCAAGTATTGCGTTATGGTCATGCTGCCGCCGTAGGGTGGTGGTACAAAAAACGAATAGGTGGAGCTGTGGCTATGTGTTGAATATAACGGGCGGGCATCGATGGAGATGTGGACGCAGCAATGCGTATCGCAGCATCCGGTATGCGTACTGTAGATGAGTGGGTTGTTTTGATATGGGTTTGATTTGGAATGGGTGCTTTGGCAATAGCATCTTTGTGCCGCAAAACAACCAGAAACCCACCATGAGCGAAAAATTGAAACGGATAGACAAGCCCTACGTGCTGTCGGACAGCAGTGTAAATGAATACGGTTTCCGCCTGCTCACCAGCGGGTGCCAGCTCGAAGAATTTAGGAAGAACCCTATAGGTTACTACATGCACCGCCGCGACGAGGGCATAGCCCTACGGTGGGACGACTTGAAGATTGAGGGCGACCAATTGGTGGGCACACCGGTCATCAACCTGGCGCACAGCAGAGGGGAGCAGTTGGTGGGCGAGGCCGAGAACGGTTTCCTGAATGCGGCATCGGTGGGGCACATTGTGGTGCTGGAGCACAGCACCGACCCTGCGTTGATGCTGCCGGGGCAAGTTGGGCCCACCATAACCAAGTGGTATTGCAAGGAATGCAGCCTGGTAGACATTCCCGGCAACAGCAATGCCTTGGCGCAACTGTATGATGTGCAGGAACATGTGCTGAATTTGGCGGGTACCGGCGCAAGCGTGGTGCGTGGCATGGTGGCAGCCCTACCCGCAGCACTGCGCGATGCCTTGCAACTGCCCGAGACCGCCACCGAGCAACAGGCCGCAGCGGCCGTGCAAAGCTTGGCCGGCAAGGTGCTGGTGCTGGACGAAGAGAACAAGACCATCAGGGCGGAGCGCACGGCGTTGCAACTCCAACTGGACCAACACCGGGAACTGCGCGACAAAGCCGAGGCGGCAGCCTTGCTGGAGCGCGCCTTGGAAGACAAGAAAATAACCGTAGCCCTACGGGAACGGTTGGCGGCAGATTATGCCGGAAATACGGCGGCCCTTCGCGCCCTGCTGGAGGTGCTGCCGGCCTACCGATCTATAGCCGAGCAACTGAAGAACAGTCGGCAGGCGGCCGATGAAGGTTGCCTCACCTGGGACGACTATGAAAAGAGCGACCCCACGGGCAAGAAACTGAAAGACCTGCGCGCCAACGACCCCGCCAAGTACAAGGCGTTGTTCGAATTGAAGTTTGGCGCAAGCGAACAGTAGGCCGATGCCGGCCTGCCTCCCACCAAGAGTTTTCATTCCAAAAATCAAAATCCCAAACCCATGGCAATCCAAAGAGAGATATGGCAGGACCATATCGAGGGGAACCTGTTCAAGAACAACGAGTTCCTGTTGGCATCTACCGATGCGTCGCAATTCGTGCTGCAAGGCAAGGTGGTACACATTCCGCAGGCGGGCGCGCTGCCCAATGTGGCAGTGAACCGGAGCAGCGTACCGGCAACGGTGGTGCAACGCGGCGACACCGACATCACGTATTCGCTCGATGAGTATTCCACCGACCCCATCCTCATTCCCAACATCGAGAACTTCGAGTTGAGCTACAGCAAGCGGGAGAGCGTGCTGGGCGAGCATGAAGCCTCGCTGAGGCAGGCCATAGCCGACACGCTGTTGGTGAAGTGGGCGCCAACCGGCGATTCCGGATTGGTGCTCCGCACGGCAGGTGCATCTACGGCGACACATCTTGACGGCACTACGGGCAACCGCAAGAAATTCACGATTCAAGACCTGAAGAATGCGCAAAACCGCATGAACAAGCAAAACGTGCCTATGGAGAGCCGCTATGCCCTGATGAGCTCGGACATGCTGCAACAGCTTACCGACGACATGAGTGCCACCCAATATCGCGACTTCAGTGCGGCATTTGACGCCAAGGACGGCGTATTGGGCAAGTTGTTCGGGTTCAACATCATGATGCGCAGTGCGGTGTTGAGCTACGACAATGGGCTGAGTCCGGCGGTGAAGGCTGCGGGCATGACGGCGGCTGCAACCGACAATGACGGCGTATTGTGCTGGCAAACCGGATTTGTGGAGCGCGCCATTGGGCAAATCAACTTTTTCGAGAAGATTGGTGACCCCACCTATTACGGCGACGTGTATAGCGTAAGTGTGCGGATGGGCGGCCGCATGCGTAGGGCAGACGCGAAAGGCGTGATTGCCATTGTGCAAGCGGCAGCCTAAGCTTGGCACCAACCTTGCCGGCCAACAGTCCTCAAAACCTATCAACCCCTACAAAGGCAGTTACTGCCGAAACCTATGGAAAGCAATTTGAAGATTTGGCTGTTGGCCGGTATGGTTGGCGCCATGGCCACCGTGCTCGGGTTCCTCATCAAGGTAGTGACCGGAGAAGTCATCAAGCGACTGGACGAAATCGTATCGGAGCTCAAACAATTGACCTGCACCACAACTATACACGGGCAGGAAATAAGGGTGCTGCACGAACAAGATGCGACAGTGCGCGAGCAACTGCGAGACATGGCCGAGCGGATACGGATTTTGGAAAGAAACATCAGCACCACCCTAAAAACATGAACTATGATTTGTAAAAAAGTAAGGGAGCAACTGCGTCATCTGCTCCATGCGCCCGTCGGGTATCTGGAGCAGCATACCGAAACCGCATTGGCGGTGACCACAACGTTGAAGACATTGCTGGCATCGCCCGTGGCCGACATTGTGACGGCAATCATTCCGGGAGAACTGGACGATATGGTGCGTGACCGGTTGGTGCGGGCCTTGGATTGGGCCGTGGCGGCCCTCACGGCCGAGACCGAATGCCGGGGAGCCGGCATAGGAGAGCGGGTGCAGTGCTTTGCACGTAGGTTGGCGGAGATGCGCCCCGACCTCTGCGATGCCGTGTTGCTGAAACTTGCCGCCCTTGTTGCGGCACAGCTTGACGACCGGCAGCACCAGCAACACGTTTACGACCTCTGTACCCAATTGTTCTACACCGCAAGCAAGCCGATATGAGCGTGAAGACAAATTTGGCTACCCGACAAGCCGGCGGCACCCTTGGCGGGTTGGCGCTGGGAGTGGCAGTGAGTCAGTTGGGTGTGAGCGAGGAGCCGAAGGGCAGCAATTCGGGGCCGCAGGTGAATGGTTATTTGGAGAGCGTTGGGTTGGGGCCGGGCTTCAGTTGGTGTCAGGCATTTGTGTACTGGTGCTACCGCGAAGCTGCGGTGGCGGCAGGCTGCGAGAATCCGGCGATAAGGACGGCAAGTGTGGCAGACTGCTGGAACAAGACGCCGCTTCGGTTCAAGACGACAAAAACAGACGCGCTGAAAAACCGACGGGGTGTGGCGCCCGGCAGCCAAATCGTTTTGCTGTATGGGCGCGGGCTTGGGCACACCGGCATTGTGGAGCACGCCGACGAAGCCGGCATTTGCACCATTGAAGGCAACAGTAACACCGATGGAGGCCGGGAGGGGTATGAAGTGGTGCGGCACATGAGGCGGTGGGACGACCCCCATTTGGCGGGGTTCATTGGTTAAGACAAGGCGTAACGGCCCACTCAAACAAACTTTTTTAGACACAAAACAAGCTGCGGGAGGCAGTTGGACATTTATGGGAAACGTAAACATTACGCTCGCCAACGGGAGGTTGGGAGCAACCCTGCAAACCCATGACGGTATTGCGGGTATGGTGCTCACCGGGAGGTCGGAAACGGGCGGCTATACCTTGGGGACGCCGATTTTGTTGGGCGGTTGGGCCGACATGGCATCGGCGGGCATCAGTGAGGCCGGCAATCCGTTTGCCTACAGGCAAGTCAAAGAGTTTTATGCCGAAGCCGGAGCGAGCGCCATGCTGTATCTCCTGTTGGTGGGGCCAACGGTGAAAGTGGAGAAGATAGCGGATTATGCGTTTGCCGAAGGCGCCCGAAAACTTTTGGACTTTGCCGCAGGGCGAATCAGGCTTCTTGGCGTGATGACCGACGACACGGCGGTGTATGGCAGCGGCACACCATTGGTTACGGCAGCCGGCATCAACGACGACGTATATGCCGCCGGCACCAACATGGGAATGATGGCCCGTCATTATTTCGAGGCCGAGCAGCCCTTCCGGGCATTATTGGGCGGCACCTCCTACAACGGGACGGCTGCAACGCTTACCGATGTATCGGCAGGGAGCACCAACAACCGCACGGCCATCGTGATAGGCGATACCCAGCCGGGAGCGGGAGCCTGTTTGGGATTGGCATTGGGCAGGCTCAGTGCCGTTCCGGTGCAGCGCAAGCTATCCAGGGTACGGTCGGGCGGGTTGAGTTGCACGGCGGCCTTCCTTGGCACCCATGCCATGACGGCGGCCTTGGCCTCACCGGTAGCCGACAAGGGCTTCATCACCTTCAAGACCTACCCCAACATGGGCGGCTACTACTTCTCGGGCGACGGCACCTGTAGTGCATCAACCGACGACTACCATTTTTTGGCGCGGGGCAGGGTGATGGATAAAGCGCACCTGCTGGCCTATGCCGTGTTTGTGCAGGAGGTGGACGAGGAAGTATTGGTAAATGACGATGGCACACTGGATGCGGGCTTCTGCAAGTGGCTGAGCCAGCGGATTGTAAACCAGATAGCCAACACTATGATAGCCACCGGCGAAGCGAGCAGCGCCACCTGCTTTATAGACCCTGCGCAACAAATATTGAGCACCGGCAGGCTGAATGTAGTGATACGGCTGACTCCGGTGGGCTATGCGACCGATATTGAAATCAATCTGGGCTTCGACAATCCGGCCGCGGCATAACGGAAGCATAGAATCAAACACCCGATAAAACAAACGACAATGGGACTTATCAGTTTTTTTGATAGTAAGGATTGCGAGTGGGCCGACATGACCGTGGTTGTGGCCGGGGCACCGCTCACGAAAATCAGGGGCATACGCTACAAAGCCTCGAAAGAGAAGCAACTGCTTCATGCGGCGGGCGACGAGCCGGTGAGTATACAGAGCGGCAACCGCAGTTATGAAGGCCACATCAGGGTGCTGAAAGGCGCGCTGGACGACCTGAACCGAGCCGCCCAGGCAGCGGGGGGAGACGACATCTTGGACATGCAGTTCGACATTGTTGTGGCCTACAAGGCGCGAGGCGCCCGCATGTTGCAAACCGACACCCTTGTTGGTGTGGAAGTGAAGGACTTTGAAGTGGGCTGGGACCAAGGAGCCAAGAACATGGACATCACGCTGCCCATCGTGTTTTTGAAACTCCTTGCAGCGTAATAGCGCGCAATACACCACCATAAACAGGACATGGGATGAAGAACAACGAGCAGATGCCCGTGGCACAGGCACCCCTTGTGGGGTTGGCAACGGCAGAGCAAATTCAATATTGGAAGCAGCAGCACGCCGGCGGCATTTATGCCTTGGAGACCGGGGGCCACATTGCCTACTTTAAGAACCCGGGACGGCAGGAAGTGAATTGCGCGCTGAGGAAGCTGGACAAGGACCGCGTGCTTGACGTGTATGAAGAACTCGCCGCCGTGACTTTTCTGGGTGGGAGCGAGGCCGTATTGCGAGACGACCGAAAGTTTCTCGGCATATGCCGGGAGCTGAAAGCCAAGCTTGACGGCGCGAGGGTGAGACTGGTAAACTTATAGCGGAATCTCGGGGAGGTCCCGGCCCGGATTCCGCAGGTTATTACGAGACCGTGCTTGAACACTATTTACCCAATGTAGACCACCGGGCGTTGACTGACGAGGCATTCGCCATGAAGCTGGCCCACCTGCGATACCTGTTGCAGCAAGGAGTGGGCGGCAAGGCCGGACGGCGACCCAATTTCTAACAAATACCCATAACAACTTATGAGGACACCTTTGGGGGCATCCCCACAACGACGCCTGTTGGCGCGCACAGACCTGAACCTTTGGTTGTTGGACGCTTGGAAAGAAATTGAGCAACCGCCAGCACTTGCCGCATTGCCCGTGCCTGATGTGCCGATGATGAACATGGGCGTTCATGAAGCCGAAGAAGAATTCATGGCATTAAGGCAATTGCAGGCGCACGATGGAGCGACTGAAGTGGAAAAAGCCGCCGGAAATGCCTTAGATATTACGGAGCCGGAACATTGCCATGAAAATGGTTTGGCAGCTTGGGACGTGAGCCCGGTGCAAGGTGGGGCAAACCCAACTTCGAGCCCATTGGACATTCAGGAACAGGGCATATTGACGATAAAAATTGACGCTGACGTATTTGTATGGAATTATGGCTACCCCGGCGACCTAACCCTACTGACCGGAGGACTGCAGGCGCACAACGAAACCATGCCGCCGGACAAACGTGATGTCAACATCGGATTGACGGACGCAAAATCCGCACCCGCCACGAATGGTCGCCAGAAGGAGGCATCCCATGAATCGCGCACCTTGAGTGCAAACGAATCGGAGTCACCGTTATCGTCTGCGGCCCTGTATTTGCAGCCGGATTTGGCGCCGATTGTGGCAGGTGTCGGTTGGGGTATAAGTGTGGCATTGCCGAACCTTACCGGATTCACAACCCCTGAAGTTCCTTTCCCATCTCTGGAAGGTGACGACCAAGTGGAGCCGGAATATGTTGAAGGACGGGAGTCGCAGGACGCGAACATTTATTTACCGTTGGAACGAAGCACGGTAGCCGGAGAGCGACACATCGTCAATGATTTGATGACCTACGGCGGCGCATGGCCAGAGAGGCCGCAAGCCGACCGGGAAACGGGAACAGGAAAAGGGCGAAATGAGTTGACGGGCGACCAGATACGGGAAGTCGTGGAGCAGGTGCTTTTGGATATCTACGAATCTATGGAGCCTCTCTAAACCCCGAATTGCATGACTATAAAAACCAAAAATCGTGGCGGAAATATCATTGAGCCTTGCGGCATTGTTCGAGCAGACGTTTGGATACAGGTCGGCTGCATTTGAGCCCCACTTCGAGCCTGTAAAGGGTAGAGGGGCATTAGGCGTGGCAGAGAAAGGGCGATATGGCTCGCCCTACTATGCGGCCGATGACTTGGGCCGGGAATACTTCATGCCCGTAACGCTGATTTATAGCGACGGTGATGCCGGGCGACAACGCGTGACGCTACCCTACCCCATAGTATCGGTATCCGGGAGAAAGGTGATTGTGGAGACCCCGATGACGGAGCGGCGCGGGACGGTAAAGGAGCTGGTGGGCACCCGTGATTTCGAAATAACGATACGTGGCTTTGTTGTGGCCGAGGGGGAAGCATTTCCGGAGGCGGGAGTGATTGCGCTCCGAAGCCTGTTTGAACAAGCCTTGCCGCTTACCGTGGAATGCCCGATGACCGACATCTTCCTACTGAGGGCAGACCGGAGCGGAAGTGACCAAGTGGTTATGGTGCAATTGGAATTTCCACCCGTTACGGGAGTGAAGCATGTGCGGCCGTACCTGATACGTTTGGTGAGCGACGAACCCTTTGAGTTGGAAGAAATGAAGTAGGCACTTAAAAAACGAAGTCGGCATGTATGTATTGAAAAGCGAGATTACAGTGGGGCGATACCGCTTCAGCGGTGTTCAGGACGTGCGCATCAGCCGCAGCATCTACACCCCCGTCGAGTCGGCCATTATCCGTTTGCCGAGACGTGCATCGGTGGTGCGTGATGGGCGCGTCATGAACGAGCGGGTAGTAACGGGGAGGCAGTTTGAAATTGGCGATCAGGTGGACATCAGTTTGGGATATGGCACAGATGCACCAAGGCGCGAGTTCTCGGGATACCTGCAACGGATATTGCACGGCGACCACATTGTTTTGGAATGTGAGGGAGCATCGGCATTGCTGAGGCAGAACGACATTACCGGTTTTTGGAAACGGGCCGGCTTGCCGGATTTGCTTCGAACAGCGGCCTTGGGCTTGCCGGGCGGGGTGGACATCCCGATATGTTGTACTGCCGACTTGACGTTTGAGAACGTGGTGGCAAGCCGCGTGACGGGATTGGCTTTTCTGGATATGCTGGTGGGCTATACCGATGGTGCCTTGGCCATCTATATTGATGCAGATGGAAGGTTATGCGCAACGCTGCCTTATAGCAATTCGGGGGGTGACATTCAAGTGGATGCAACATTCAAAATGGGCTACAATACCCGAGGCGAGAGCGGGCTGCGGGCCCGAAACGGAGTGCGGCAACCCAGGATGGTGCGGTTGGCAAAGCGGACCGCCATCGGCGGGTTGATTTCAGCAACGAGCGGCAATGCGGGCGGAGTTTATGCGAAGACTTTGGGCCATTTGGCCGACCAAGCAACATTGGAAAAAGTAGCGCAGGAAAAAGCGGGCCGATTCAACCATTCCGGTTACGAAGGGAGTTTACGGACCTTTCTTCGCCCACGCGTCGGTATTGGTGGATGGGTAGGCATTTACGATGCCAAGTATCCCAATAACGACGGTATTTACCTTATAGAAGGACTGACGACGTTTTTTGGCGTTCTCGGCGCGGGCTATGAAATAGTGCCCGGCGTGAAGCACGGCGCATAAAACAACAACCATTATGAACAACAACACGGCGCGACTCGGCAGCATGATGCGGTCGCTTGGAGCGGGAGGGAGTAAGCTGATGACCGGAACCGTTGTTGCCGGCAGTGTAGACGATACCGACGGTACGTTTTCGGTGCGATTGACAACGGGTGGGCAGCAGGTAGACGGTATATTGCCCGGGTGCGTAAGCGGAGCCGACGGTGTGATATGTTTCCCTGAAGACGGTGCAGACGTAGTGCTGATTGAAGTAGGCGACAGCGGAGGCATCATGATGTTGTCGGCATCGAGGCTCACTAAGGTCGTCGTTACGACGGGTTCGTCGAAGGTAGAGGCAAAAGCCGACGAGGTTAAGGTACAGGTGGGCGGCACAGTGTTGTGCATATCGGGGTCGGGAGTGGCCATCGGTAGTGCCACGGAGAGCCTCTTGGCGGTGTTGGGCGACCTCATGAGTGCGTTGGCCGTGCTTACCGTTCCCACGGCGTCGGGAGTGAGCGGTGTGCCGGTGAATGCATCGGACTTTGTGGGCTTGAGTACCCGACTGAATGTCATTTTGACCAATTGACCTATTGCAACACAACCTAAAAACAACGTAGGATATGCCTATCGAGATGATTGACATTCGGCTGGACGACGATGAGGATATGCTGGTTTTGGCGGGCGACCTGTGGTGTTCGGAAAGCACCGCTGAGCACCAACGCCAGTTGATACTCAACGACAAAGGAGATTTTAAAGAGAACCCGGACATGTGTGTGGGGGCGGCGCGCTATCTGGACGACGAAGGTGCCAAGGAACTTGCCCGCGCCATAAGCGTAGAACTGGTGCGCGATGGCATGGAGGTAGTCTCCATAGTTCAGGAGGGCGGCTTGCTGAAGACCCACGCATTTTACCGACAAACACCTAATAGACGATGAATACCCTGGTTGTACAACCCAATCAATCGGCAACGGATGTAGCGTTGCAGGCATATGGAAGTTTGGAGTGCCTAATGGACCTGATGCTGGCCAATGGGCGGAGCGTTACGGCCCCCCTCGAAACAGGCACGATGCTCGCGGTGCCCGAGCATCGGCAGGTGCAACCCGACGTGTTGGCCTATTTCAAAGACCACGGCACAGTGGTAGCGACCAAGGGAGCGTAGTGTAAACATTAAAACAGCAATAGACTATGGCAAGGACGATAGCAGTAATCAGACAATCCATTATCGATGCCAAGAACGGCATCAACCCTATGTTGCCGCTTACGGGCGACAATCCGTTGGCGGCTTTGAATAGCACGAGCAGCGTAGCGTTATGGCGGCTATGGGTGTATGTAACGGCGGTGAGTATTTGGGCGTTGGAGAACCTGTTTGACTACCACAAGGCAGAAGTGGCCAACCTCATTGGCACCGAGAAGCCCCACACCCTGCAATGGTATGTGGGCAAGGCGCGAGCCTTTAGGTATGGATACGCCCTTGCCCCCGACAGCGACCACTATGCGGTGACCCTTTCAGACCCGGCAGCAAATGTGGTGAAATATGCCGCGGCCACCGAGCTAGACACCCAAATCAGGATTAAAGCTGCCACTACAACCGGCGGGGGTGATTTGGCGCCACTTTCCGGGCCGCAGTTGGCGGCACTCACCGCTTACATGAACCGGGTAAAGGATGCCGGAGTGCGGATGCAGATTACCAGCGGCAATCCCGACAAATTGAGGTTAGCGTTGCGAATATACTACGACCCATTGGTGCTGGACGCATTAGGGGCACGGCTCGACGGCACGGCGGCAGACCCGATAAAGACAGTCGTAGGCCAATTCCTGACGAGTCTACCGTTCAATGGATTGTTTGTAGTCTCCCGGCTGGTATCGGCATTGCAGGCGGTAGATGGTGTAGTGAATAGCGAAGTGGTTGGCGCAATGGCCACATACGGGTCGCTACCCTATGTGGGCATCGTTTCGGAGTACTTGCCCGATTCGGGCTATATGGTGTTGGAGACTGGAGGACTCACCATCGCTTACCTGCCACATGCGCCCATTTAATGGCGACAGAACATGACGCTACTATTTTTCATTCCCTTAATCTTACAAGACGATGAGCATATTCGACCTTGACTTTAACGAGTTGGTAAAGCAATTGGTGCCGGTGCGGTTACGCCTGCCTAAAACCATGCGGTGGCTGCGTTGCTTGGTGGTTCCGATTGCCGAACTGCACACCACATTTTCCGGAAACCGGCGTGACAACCTGTATTGGGTGGGCCACAACAGCCAAGTGGTTTATTTGCAGGCAGTGCTCAACGACACCTTTGATTCGGCGTTGCGGCGAATCCAAATTACGGACGGTAATGTTACGGACCCGGTTTACATTTTCCTAAAGCCAGAAGAACACCCCAGGCGGTTGCCACTTTTAGCGGAAGCGGCAGTCTATGGCAATCCGTTGTGGCTTTATACGGGGGCAGAGTGTGCGGGGTCGGAGTTTTGCTTTGTGGTGAAAGTGCCCACGGCATTGGTCTTCGACCTCGTCAGACTGCGGGCATTGACCGATAAATACCGCCTTCCCGGAAAGGGCAACTATTCGGTACAGGTATATTGACATCAATCCCATCATCAAAAAAGGTACATGACATGAAAAAAATAGATTTTTCTCATCCGGGAGGTTTCCCATTGACCCAGAACGAGCTGGACTTTCTTCAAGGAGCCTATTTGGAATGTTTGAATGCCTTTGCGGGCATGGGCGTGGGAGATGCCGCGCCGGTCATCATCAGCGGCATGGACTATACGGTTCCTTCGCCCGGCGAAGTTTCGGTTGCCGATGGTTGGTTTTTTCGCAATGGAGAGCTTATCCGGTTCAATGGGGGGCGGCAGACCCTTGGCGTTGGTACTGTGGCCATTATTGAAGTGGTTACCGAGGTTCAGAACCGCACCTATTACGATGGGTCGAGTTATCCCGCAATACTGGAGAAGCAAGCCGTCTTGCGTACCGGTCTGCCAATGTCAGACGTGACGCGATTTCCCTATAGTGCCTTCAAGACCTTCCACTTCGCATTTGGGCAACGTGGGCGGGAAGCCAATTGGGGAACAATAACCGTGAGCACAGACCCTACTGTTGGTGGAGTGACGGGGACGATATCCTATAAGAAGAACCTCTTGACGGGCGTGCTCCAAATCAAAGGTTCGCTGTCGGCGGCAAATGCGCAGAATTTCGCTGCATCGCCCTATACGGGCAGTTATTTGGCAGGCACCCTCCCGACGGGATACACACCCGGTTCGAATACACCCCTAACAGCCTACCGCTATTTGTCGGCCATGGTGAAAGATGATTTGGGAGTGGCTTGGATCAATGAAGTCAAGGTGACGGTAACCACATCGGGACAAGTATTGGTGGCATGGATAAGGCCCGATGCCGCCGTGGCCGGTTACGAAATCGTTTTCAACAGTATGATTCCGCTGGATTGATTCCACGGGGCGAGCGGGCCCCGAGACTGCGGATGGCGTCAACAACAACCAATGCAGGCAAATTATGATCAGCGCAGCAGAGAAGGCATCGTTAGGCCAATGGAAGCGAAAATTGGAGATGATATCGGACACGGAAATGCCGTTTTCGGATGAAACGGAGACCCAGCGGCGGGAGCGGTTGGTGCGGTTGGAGGCCGATACCGAGGCTTGGTTCAAATACTATTTCCCTAAGTTTACCTATGCACGGGCTGCACCATTCCACTTGGCGGCGACCCGGCGCATATTGGTACATCCCGAATGGTTTGAAGTGCGGCTATGGAGCCGTGAATTGGCGAAGAGCACCCGAACCATGATGGAAGTGCTCTACCTGTGTCTCACGGGGAGAAAGAAATACATATTGCTCATCAGCAACAGTCTGGACAATGCGGTGCGGTTGTTGGAGCCCTATAAGCTGAATTTGGAGAGCAATAGGCGTTTAATATCGGACTATGGCGAGCAGGAAAATCCCGGCAATTGGACGATGGCCGAATTCACGACATTTTCCGGCGTTGCATTTCGTGCACTCGGGGCGGGGCAGAGCCCACGGGGCACCCGCAATGGAGAGACACGACCGGACGTCATCATCTTCGATGACTTGGACACCGACGAAGACTGCCTGAATCCGGATATTGTAGCGAAGAAATGGCGTTGGGTGGAAGAAGCCGCCATCGGTACCCGATCGGTATCGACGCCAACCCTGATTCTGTTTTGCGGCAACCGTATTGCCAGAGACTGTTGCGTGGAGCGGGCGGTGAAATTTGCCGACTATGCCGATGAAGTGAACATCCGCGACAAAAACGGTGTGTCTTCTTGGGCCGAGAAAAACAGTGAAGACGATATTGAGCGCGTGTTGGCCCAAAAGAGCTATGCGGCCGTACAGAAGGAGTATTTCAATAATCCTGTAAATGAAGGGGCGGTGTTCAAGACCATGGCCTACAAGCCGGCGTGCAAGATGGAGGACTACAGGTTATTGGTATGCTATACCGACCCGTCTTATAAGGACACCAACGACTACAAGGCAACGGTATTGGTAGGTATGTGGCAGGGGGAGTTTCACGTCATCAGGTGTTTCCTGCAACAGACCACGTCGGCCAACATGATAGATTGGCATTACATGGTGATGGACATGGTGGGGGCTTGTTCGTGTCATTATTACATGGAGTCGGGCTTTATGCAAGACGTGCTGATTCGGGAAATCAATGAAGCGGCCAAGAAACGGGGCCGCATCATCCCATTGATGGGCGATACTCGGAAGAAGAAGGACAAGTTCACCCGGATAGAGTGTTTGTTGGAGCCTTTGAACAGGAACGGGAACCTTTTCTTGAATGAAGCCTACCGCAACGACCCGAATATGATGCGGCTGGCGGAACAGTTTACTGCGTTCTCGCCGGGCAGCCGCGCCCACGATGACGGTCCGGATGCCGTGGAGGGTGCGGTATGGATATTGAACCAAAAGGCCGGGCGCACCATGAATGAGGAAATTGTCTGCTTTACAAAGACCCGGGGCTTGGAGCGGTTTTGAACCATTTGCATAGAGTCCAATCGAGATCGGCAATATTTATTGAGCTTTCCTTAACTTGGAACCTAAACTCGCAACGGTAATTTTACGCTGATGAAAACGCGCATCTTTTTCCTTTTCTTTTGCTGGATGGCACTGGCCGGCCAATTACGGGCCCAAGACGATAAAGAACCCAAGGCCCAGTTGGTAGACAAAACCGACATCATTGCGTTCCACCGGCAGATATTGACCCTCAAGGAATATATGGATGAGCGTGCCAAGATACCCTCCCTCCAAAAAGCCAACAAAGTAACCGTAAAGGTGAAGGCCATTGTAGACTCTACCGTGGATATGGATGCGGAGGAGGACGCGAAAGCCACGAAACTCAAGGGTTACATCAGGCAACAGATTGGAGACCAATCGGTGAACCTCTATGAAATAACCTATGACCGAACGAAGAAAAAAATAACGGCGGTAGTTCCCACGGGAGACACCTTGGATAGTGCCGCTGCTGCCGTGAAGGCCAAGAAGCCGGAAGCCAAGAAAGCAACACCCCGTAAGGCCAAGGATGAAGACGATGATGCGGACGATGAAAAGTCCGTAAAAGGAAAGTCGAAAGGAAAGGACGCTGACGACGACAATTAACCTGCCCACCGGCATTATCAAACCACCTATAAAACCCTCAACTTATGCCTATCATCTTATCGGCAGACCTTGCCATGTGCCTCCATGCCGAGACCATAACGGAATTGGTGCGTGGCGACCAGACCATTTGCGACCGTGCGATAGCCGCTGCGGTAGGCGAATCCAAATTGTACTTGTCGAGATTTGACCTGCGGCACCTGTTTGGCACCGACACAGAAGCTCCCACCGTTATAGATGAATTTCTGAAAATGCTGATTGCTGAGATGGCCGTTTGGAAAATCATAAGGTTATCGGGTACAACGGCCAACGACGCGGTTTACAGAAAAGCTTACGAAGACGCATTGGCCAAGCTGACCGACATCAAGGAAGGTAAATTGACCCCCTGCGATTGGCCGTATGCTGATGCCGGCGGGGAAGCACCCGTAGACGGTAACGCCATTGCCTGGTCAGGGAATCCGAAACGGGAGAACCACTACTAGATGGCTCCCTTCGGCATCACCCTATCATTTCGACGAGGCCGCTATAGGCCAGTAGCGACAAGGAAATCAGCATGAACACGATGATTCTGGGGTAATGCGGTTTGCGTGTCTGCTTGGTGGCGAGGCGGCTTATCTTGAGGTTCAGTACGATGCCGATAAGCAACATCGCCAAAAAGACTAAGCCGAAGTATTTGACAGAGAACAACAACTTGACGCGGTCTTGCGGGAGATAGCCGTCCAACAGCAACGCGAGCCCATGCAGGATAAAGCAATTGAGCAGCGCCACCATGCAAAGCGAAAAAGCACATGACAACATGTTGTTTTTCGTCAACTTGAAGCACATCAAATATGCATCCTCTGTTACTTGTTTCATCTTATCGGTAAGCACTTAGCAGGCAATGGCAATTTGCCTCAAGTATTTTTCAAAGGTAGAAATATAATCTCTTACGTTCGTTAAAAAAAATTCAAAAACCCTTGATGCTAATTTGTAGGATATGAAGAAGGATATCATAATTAACGAATTGATAATACGGTCGGCAGACCGGGGCCGCAAAGATATAGCCAGTTGGCGCAATGCACTGAAGAGTGCAGAGTCGGTCTACTACCCCAACCGAAGCAGGCTGTATGACCTCTATGAAGACATCCTGCCCGACGGGCACTTGTCGGGCATCATTGGGAAGCGCATAGATGCGGTGTTGAACAAGCCGTTGTATTTTGAGAGTGACGGTAAAAAGCGGCCCGAGTTGGACGACCTTATGGCGACTGCGGGGTTTAGAAAGGTAGTGAGGACCATCATGGAGACCGTATTTTGGGGATTGTCGGGGTTGGAGTTTGTGCCCGGCAACAGTATGGAAGTGAATGTGCTTCCCCGCAAGCACATCAAGCCCGACTTGGGGATACTGGCGTTTGAACAAAACGGTACATCGGGAATGGCCTATCAGGACCTTGACAACGTCTGGATTATGGGCGACCCCGGCGACTTGGGGATCCTACTGAAGTGTGCACCCTACTGTTTGTACAAAAGGGCGAGCATGGCCGACTGGGCACAATACATCGAGTTGTTTGGGCAGCCGGTCAAAATCATCAAGTACGACTCTTACGACGACCAAACGAAGGCCGAGCTGAAAAAGATACTCGATGAAAGCGGCAGCTCTCTGTCTATGATGATACCCAAGCAAGCCGACTTCGAGATGAAGGATGGCAAGCAGAACAACGGAGATGGCAATTTGCAATTATCGTTTATCAAGGCCATGAACGAAGAGTTGTCCATCACCGTGCTTGGCAATACGGAGACCACGACGAGTGCCTACAGTACCGGCTATGCGCAAAGCAAGGTGCACCTGCAACAGCAGTTCGAAATTACGAAGAGCGACTTGGTTTATACGGCAGGGATGCTGAACCAGCCCAAATTCCTCAGCGTATTGGAGGCTTATGGATATCCCGTTGGCGGTGGACGATTTGTATTTTCGAAGGATACCGACATCGACTACTTGAAAGCCCGCATCGCCATAGATGCCGAAATCAACAAGATCGTGCCGTTGGGCCGTCAATATTGGCTGGACACCTACGGCATATGCGCAGAATAAACCTCCAGATAAGACCACTTCAACCAGACCCCAACATACCGCTATGGAATCCATTTTTGCAAGCATGCTGCTTCAAGTCACTGCCCGCTTGGGTGGTGAATTTGGCAATAAAGTACATATTGCCTTTGCGGGAGGGCGTGGCCGCCCGCAGATGGGCGTACCCGAAATAACCATTGAATTCGATGAATTCCGCTTCGAGAGTTTGGCAGGTGGGGTACAGATGGGTGCCGGCACATTGGTAGTGCGGTTGTTGTTTGCCGCCTTCAGTTCGCCGGCGGCTGCCACCCCAGAACCCTACCGCCGAAAGGCACTTGCCTATTGCGAAATCGAGAGCAAACTACACGGAATCCTCCAAGGGTTCCAGCCCCATGCATCGGCAGGAGGTTTGGACCGCATTTCTGCACGCGGCAAGTACCAGCCCGATGGCCGCGTGGAGCGGGAAATTCGATACAGCGTCACCTTTACAGACTCGACGGCTACCGAAGGCAAGACTTGGAAGCGCGTGAAGGCCGCAATGAGGTGACGAAGGCAGGGGTGGATACCTGCTAACGGATGTACTTGCCGATAACGGGTAGCCCTTGGAGCTCTTTCTTCTCAATCAGGGCAATGAAGCGGATGAAGGCGAAGAACAATACGGCACCGGAGGCCAAGCGCAGCGGCACGTTCGATGTAAAGTGCTTCACCCACTGCTCCAAGAAGAAAAGGCCCAACATGAAGGACAAGTAGGCCAACAGTTTGCGCAGGAAGTAGGGCACAGGATAGTAATGTTGGCCCAACACGTAGGAGAGCACCATCATGCTGCCGTATGCAGCCAGGGTAGCCCAAGCACAGGCATACATGCCGTAGACCGGTATGTAGCGGAAATTGATGAACAGCGTGATGGCGGCGCCTACTAAGGTGACAATCATGCCGAAATACATCTTGTCGGTGATTTTGTACCACACCGAAAGGTTGTAGTAGATGCCAAGGGCAACATTGGCGGCAAGTAGGATGGGCACCACACCGAGGTCGTTGCGATACTGGGGGCCAATGAAGTATTTCCAGATGTCGAGAAACAAAGCGGTAAACAGGAACGCGATGCAAAGGGTGATGACGAACCATTTCATGACCCGGGCGTAGGTCTTTGGAGCGTCTTTCTCGGTAGAGCGACTAAAGAAAAACGGCTCGGCCGACATTTTGAACGCTTGGATGAACAGGGTGATGAAAATGGCTATTTTGTAATCGGCACTGTAGTTGCCCACCTCTATTTTGGCCTGCAGTTCGCTGAGTGGCACCAATTTGCGGAGCATGATGCGGTCTATGGTTTCATTGACCATGCCGCCCAGGCCTATGATGATCATGGGGGAGCTGTAGGCAAATATGCGCCGCCACAAGGGGAGGTCGAAGGCGAAGCGCCAAGAATTCCATTCTTTATAGAGCAGCAGGAAAGTTACGAGCGATTGGGCAAGATTGGCGAGGAGCAGGAAGCCAACATCGGTATTGGCGTGATACCAAACCGAATATCGCGAAGTGGGGAATTCCGCTACTTTCTGCGGGCTGTAATAGATGAAATAAATGGTGGCGAATATGTTCACCAATATGCCGGCCACCTTGGTAAATGCATACTTCTTGGGTCGGCCTTCTTGGCGTAGTTTGGCGAAGGGGATGGCCGACATGGTATCGATGGCTACTATGGCCACGCAGATATTGATGTACTCGGGGTGGTTGTCGAGGCCGGTGAAGGTGCAAACAGCGTTTCGGAAATAGATGATGAGCGCGCTCAGCAGCACCGACGAAACGGCAAGGGATGTGAATGTGGTTTGGAACAGCTTGTCTTTATCTCCGCCTCGCGCCGAAAACCTGAAATAGGCCGTTTCCATACCGTAGGTGTAGACGATATTGATGAACGAGATGCAGGAAAACAAAACACTGAAGTCGCCATACTCACTTCGTTGCATATCAGACCTAAGGATATAGGTAATGATGGGCGTGAGGAGTACATTCAGGAACTTCGCGGCTATGTTGCTGAGTCCGTACCAGATGGTTTCGCCGGCGAGTTTCTTGAGAGAAGTCAAAATGGGGTATCGGAAAGGGTGTAAAATTACGGCATACCCCAAAATTTATCAAAAGCAAGGTGGCCTGTTGGCCGAAATAGGCCAAACTTAGGCCATAATGCCCGTGAAAATGCCTATTTTGCGGGTTGGAACCGTAACATCGGGTATTTTAAAAAAAATCTTTGCGGGACAAGATAAATTTTAGAATTTTGACCAACGGAGTTTTACTATGAAACGAGTCATTTTAACAATTGGGGGTTTATTGCTTGTTGGTGCCACATTTGCCCAAAAGGCGGGTGGCCATGCCAAAGGCGGGTCAAATTATTTCGGCAACACTGCGGTGGCGGCCAAAGACGGAGTATGGGGAACCATCAAAAACGGCGCGGGAGACCCTATGGCGGACGTGGAGGTCATGGTCTACAAGGTAGATACCATTGAGGCTTCGGGTTATACCGATGCAATGGGCCGCTACACCACAAGTGCTTGCGCAGCCGGCAAGTATACGGTAAAGATTGTTTACCCCAACAACAAGTATGCGATTGTGAACGGTGTGGAAATCAAGAAGGGACGAGTGATGCTGGATATGAAGGCCAATATGCCTGTTTCCGATACCGTGATTTCTTATGCCGACTTGCAGCCCAAGAAAGAAAAGCCAAAAACACCGGGTAAGCGCTGATAGCGGATTTGCAATAGGGATTTCAGGGGGAGCGTGGCTTCCCCTTTTTTGGTTTAGGGAGGATGATCCCATTCCTATTTTCCGGTTGTGCCTTTGCGGAGGATATGTTTCCTAACCACATTGCCTACCAGCTTGAATGGCATAGTGAGGAACCCCAGTGCGATTTCCTTCAACAGGCCGGGTTGCGGGCCGAAGGCGTCGAGATTGACGCGGATATGCTTGTAGATGTCGCGAAACTGCAACAACACCAACATGTTGTATATGGTGCGGCGCGTACTGATGAATTGTACGGGCAACGGGGTATAATACTTCGTGCGGGCGGCAGTGAAGCCCTCCGTGAGGGCCGTCTTCACGCAGGCTATCGCTTTTTCGAGGTCTGCATCGTAAAGTTCCACCAGGTTTTCCAAGGGGAGGCCGAAGCGTTCGAAATCGCGGGAGACCGGGTTGATCCAAAAGGCATGAGGGTCAAGCATTTGAATCATGGGCAGGAGCTTGCCGGCCGATGACGTGGTGACCCAGGTGATGCCGCTGGAGCAGCCCAACATCAGGGTGCAGTAGTGCGACAGTGCGGCTGTTTCCCGAAGCGTGAGTATGCTGCCGTCAATGATTGCGGGGTTGTCGGACACCACTTTGATGCCCGATGAAAGGATGATGGCCGTATCGGGCACGGCAACGGCTTCATTGGCAATGCGTAGCGCCACCGCGGGCGTAATGGCTATTTGCCCGCTTTGCGGTGCAAACTCGAACAGGACGACATTTTTATAGCCCGATAGTTGATGTTGCACGGCAAAGGCGGCCGTCTTAGCCAGTTCCTCGTCCCTCAAGCACAGCACGGGTGTGACGGGTACTGTAATGGGGCGGCCATAACACCTGAAGATGCCCGAGCGGATGGCGCCGTCGTAGTTGGCCACATTCTCGTCGGCCAACTGGGTGAATAGGCACAAGTCGTATTCGCCACGGGCTATTTTGTCATTGATTTCTTTCTTGATTTGCCTAATAGGCTGAACATTGGCCGGTTTGGTAGGCATTTGCACCACCCACACATCGTCTACGTAGGGGTTGTTATCGATAATCTTGGCACAGAACGATGCGATGACCCACGTGAGGTGGCAGCCGGGGTAGTCTTGCTTTATCTGCCGGGCTATTGCCGTGGCATATAGGCAGTCGCCATTGGAGTACAGGTGGAGGAGCAATATTCTTTTGGGCGAACTCATGCGGCGTCGGTCATCATTTTGGCAAGCATTTGGAAGGTCACTTCGGGTCTCCAGCCCAGTGAATGAATCAAATCGGGGTTGGAAACGAGAATGCGGTATTCCGGTTGGAAACCTGGGGGCGAAACCACATGGTTTTGCCATTGCAACCCCTTTAGCGAGAAGCAGGCATCTAGCCAATTGGCTATGGAGTAGGCGAGACCTGAGCCGAGGTTGGCCTCAAAAATCTCGTCTTGCATGGTGAGGATAAGCGCTGCCTTAACCACGTCTCCGGCAAATGTCCATTCCTTTTGTACGTCTACATCGCCAATGGTCAATACTTCGGTACTGCCGGCGGCAATTTGGCAGGCGGCAGCCGCAATGCGGCGGGTGAGGTGGTGGGCAGGGCGGCGCGGACTCTCATGGTTGTAGAAATACCCGAAATAGACCCGCAAGCCCAGCGAGCGGTAATACCGACCTGCATAAACCGACTGTATGCGGCTCACCGCATAGGGGCTGGAGGCATGGAAGGCATTGGTCTCTTTTACCGGCAAGCCCTTGTTCTCGAACTGGAGGCCACTGCCCGAGAGGAACACCTTGGTGTGGCGCGAATGGCGGTATACGGCTTCCAACAGGTTGAAGGTGCCTGTGCCAATGGTAGCATTGTTCTCCAGCACGGCATCGTGGCGCGTGGTGGAGTTGGCTGCGAGGTCGAAAATGAAATTGGGGCGGTGGGTGGCTACAAGCTGCTCCACGGCCTGGAAATCGGCAATATCGGTGTGGAGCCACTCGCCCGAGCGCGACACCCCCAATACGTCCATACCCATGCCGGTCAGTAAGGCATTCAGGTAATGTCCGTCTTGGCCATTGGCTCCAAAAATTATTGCGGTAGTCATGAAAAAGGCATCAGGGAGTACGCAAATGTAAGCTTGAAGGGGCAATAATGGTAAAGAGGCACCCGAGCCTTGGGTGCTGCGGCGAATCTGGAACCCAGGGATGATGGCGAGGAGATGAAAAAATATACTTGTTCTAGCGTCCCGCGTGAGTCGAAGAATAGTCGGGCCTTCGGCGGCGCAATTACCCCCCCAACTCTAAAGCCCTCCTAATCGCCTGTAACAAATATCAATAATACGCGCAGCTTTTTACGTTAATTTTGCAAATCAGGTTCCCCAACAAGATGAACGAAATCGTGCCCGGCCCCCTACTATCGACGATAGATAGCCCCGATGACCTCAAAAAACTGGACAAATCGCAACTCCAACAGGCGTGCAACGAATTGCGTCAGTACATTATAGACTGCGTCAGCGTTCACGGCGGGCACTTTGGGGCCAGCTTGGGTGTGGTGGAGCTCTCCGTGGCCCTACACTACATCTATAATACCCCCGACGACAAGTTGGTGTGGGATGTGGGCCACCAAGCCTACGGCCACAAAATACTGACCGGCCGCCGCGACAATTTCCACACCAACCGTAAATATGGTGGTCTCAGCGGCTTCCCCAAAATATCGGAGAGCGTTTACGATGCTTTTGGGGTGGGTCACTCTTCCACTTCCATAAGTGCTGCGTTGGGCATGGCATTGGCCTCGCAACATAAGGGCGAACACCACCGAAAGCACATAGCCGTAATTGGCGATGGCGCTATGACCGCAGGGCTCCCCTTCGAAGCCCTCAACCACGCCGGCGTGAGCCGTGCCAACCTCCTTATCGTCCTCAACGACAATAATATGTCTATAGACCCCAATGTAGGGGCGTTGAAGGAATACCTCACCGACATCACCACCAGCCAAACCTACAACCGGGTGCGCGATGAGGTTTGGAATGTGCTCGGCATGCTGCCCACCAAAGACTTTCAAAGGCTGGCTTCCAAGATAGAGGCCGGCCTCAAGGGCGTGGTCTCCAAGAGCAGCAACCTGTTTGAGGCATTGGGCTTACGCTACTTCGGCCCCATAGACGGCCACAACGTGCTGAAACTGGTAGAGACCTTCAAGTCGCTGCAAGCCATTCCGGGCCCCAAGTTGCTGCACATCAAAACCGTGAAGGGCAAAGGCTACGACCTGGCCGAAAAAGACCAGACCCTCTGGCATGCACCCGGCACCTTCGATAAGATTACCGGCAAAATCAATAAAAAGACGTCGCCCGTTCCCGAACCTCCAAAATATCAGGACGTATTCGGTCATACTTTGCTGGAGCTGGCCGAGGCCAATCCGGCCATCATGGGGCTCACGCCGGCCATGCCGTCGGGTTGTTCCATGAAAATCATGATGGATAAAATGCCCGACCGCGCTCTGGACGTCGGTATTGCCGAGCAACACGCCGTGACTTTGGCCGCAGGCTTGGCCACACAGGGCATCAAGGTGTTCTGCAACATCTACAGCTCGTTCATGCAGCGCGCTTACGATATGGTCATCCACGATGTGGCCATCCAAAAGCTCCCCGTCATTTTTTGTCTGGACCGTGCCGGCTTGGTGGGCGACGATGGCCCCACCCATCATGGAGCATACGATATCGCGTTCATGCGCTGCATTCCCAACCTCGTAGTGAGTGCGCCGATGAACGAATCGGAGCTGCGCAACTTGATGTATTCTGCCCAACTGCCCGAGAACCACGTGCCCTACGTCATCCGGTATCCACGTGGGCAGGGGGTGATGCCCGAATGGCGCACCCCGTTCAAGAAATTGGAAATAGGCAAGGGCCGCAAAATATGTGATGGCGAAGGCGTTGCCATACTCACGATAGGCCACCCCGGCAATTTCGCGGTATCGGCCTGTAAAATGCTCGCCACCAACGATATTTACCCGGCCCACTACGATATGCGCTTCGTAAAGCCGCTCGATGCCGAAATTCTGCATGAAGTGGCCCGCAAGTTCACCAAAATCGTAACTGTGGAGGATGGTACGGTGGTAGGTGGCTTTGGAAGTGCGGTGCTGGAATTCATGGCCGAGCATGGCTACCACCCAGAAGTCAGGATTTTGGGTATCCCCGACCGTATTGTAGAGCACGGCAAGCCTGAGGAATTGCACCGCGAATGTGGTTACGATGCCGCCGCCATTGCCCGTGCCGTGCGCGAACTTGCAGGAGAGCACGAAGAGGTTATGGCCGACATGTTGATGGGCTGATAGGGGAGGGCTGCGTAGGGGTTTAAGAAGATTTTGTAATGGGCTCGACACCGGCGCGCGGTGGTTGGGCCCCTTTCCTTTTACAACACCGGGCTTGCATATGCCCAAAAACACAACGGGAGCACAGCGTTGGCCGTGCTCCCGTTGGAAGTATTTTTGTTCCGAATTATTTCTTTTCGGCAGGAGCTGCTGCTTTGTTGGCAGTGTCAGCTTTCTTAGTAGTGTCTGCAGCAGGAGCAGCAGCAGGAGCTGCGGGAGCCATAGCAGGAGCTGCTGAAGTAGAATCGGTTTTCTTGGCTTCGCCACCGCCGCCGTTACATGATGCAGCAAGGATACCCAGAGTAAGAGCGAAGATGCTCAATTTTGCAAATTTCATAATCGTGTGTTTTTTGTTGTTATACCTATTAATACCGCACTCGGAAAAAGGTAACCCCATTTCCTAAAAATTATTTTTTTCAGGCAAAAATTTGCACAATTTCCACTTTATCCCCCCTTCGCCACCTTCCAATACCCCTCAACTGCCGCTACGGCAATTTGCATATCGAGGTCGTTCATACACTTGAAGTGCCCCTTCGGACATTTTTTCGAACCCAGCTTGCTGCATGGCCTGCACCACAGGTCCTTATTCTCCAATAGCGTGAGCCGTGGTTCCACAATCTTCGTCAGGTTGTTGTAGCCGTAGTAGGGATACATGCCCATCTCGGGCGTGGTGTTGCCCCATAGTGAAACTATAGGTTTCTTAAAGGCTGCCGCTATGTGCATCAGGCCGGTATCGTTGCTCACTACCACCCGTGCACCGTCCACCAATTCTGCCGACTCCGTGAGGCTGAATTTGCCGCAGGCGTTATACACCTTTACGGGGTCAAACTCGGCAATCTCATTGCCCATTGCCCGGTCTTCGGGCCCTCCCATAAGTATCACGGGGTAAGGCACCGCTTTGCAGAAGTCCACCCACTTGTGGGCCGGGAGTTGCTTGGTGGCATACGAGCCGCCAATAACGCAGCCTACATACCCTCCCCAATGGCTCATCGGTATGTCGTCTGTAGTGAGGCGGCCGTTTTCGGGCAAGAAGTAATCCAACCCTCGGCCGTCATTCTTGATGCCCAAGTGCTCCACGGTTCGCAAGTAGCGCTCCACAATGCCCACATCGGGCAGCAGGTTCACCTTCAAATTGGTATACAGCCATTTCTCGATGTTCAATTTCGGGAAAGACTTGGCCGGCACTTGCAACGCCTTCTTGATGCGCAAGGTGCGCAGGTTGTTGTGCAGGTCTACAACAAGGTCGAATTTTTCCTTTTTCAACTCAGCTACAACCGCCTCCAAATCATCGGCCAGGAAATGCAGTTTGTCGATGTGGGGATTGGGACTGAGTATCGAAGCGAAATTCAACTTCGTGAGGTAGTGGAGCCTGACGTCGGGCCGCTGCAATTTCAAACACCGCACCACGGGAGTGGTGAGCACGATGTCGCCAATGGACGAAAAGCGGATAACGAGGACCTTCATGCGGCTTCTTGGAATAGGGCGCTAATGTGGTTTCGTGGGCAATCAATTGGCGGGATAAGACAATTCCACCCAAGCCCTGTTTTCGCTGATGCCCAAGTCCTCTTTCGCCGCACTACTGATGCCGATGATGCAATTGGCAAAGTTCTTAGTGTCGGGAACGGGGCCTATTACTTTGGCGAAAATGGTTTTATTATTGTTTGGGTTCGATATCTTGACCACAGTGTTGCGGGGCGTGCCATTGTGGAAGGCGTAATACATGGTATTCTTACCCGGCTTGTCGAAAAACACCGCCGTGCCTTTCTCGGTCAGTGCATTGGCCCCATCGGCCGTCTCCGATTTGTAGGCTGTATCCAATCCGCCGAAGTAATGCTTCACCGTATCGATATTGCGCGCCACCTTTTTGGCGGGAGCCGGATAACCTATGCCACGTGCCACATGCTCGCTGTCGCGAGGCATCATGCGCAGCCAACCAATGAACAAGGCCTGGTCGGTGGTGAGGTTGTAGCCATGCATGTCGTTGAGGATGCGCAATTCATCCTTGGTCATCGGCGTCTCTCCCCTTTTTGCAGGAAAGTAATTGATGATCATCGTCATATTGTCCTTCTCGCCCACCTTGTAATACAGGTTGGTGATGTCGGTGGTTTCCAAAGGCTGCTTGTGGCAGTAAAAATTGTCCGACGTCAATGGGATGTATACAAAGTCGCCAACGGCCAGTTTCTTCTTTTCGTCAAATTTGTTGAAGGCTTCAATAGATACCAAGTCGGTATAATACCGCTGTGCCAACATGGGGAGCGTTTCACGGTTCTTGAGGGTGTGGCGAATGGCGAGTACATTGCCCTTCCTGATGGCGAAAGCGCTGTCTCCCACCTGCGCCATTCCGCGAAATGCACACAGGCAAAAAAAGACCAAGGCCGAATATTTCCACATGGTGATAGATTGGAGATTTAAAGATTTACAACAAAACGCGATAATTTCTTTTCAATGTTTTGCAAAGAGCCAAATTTACGCCGGCTGTACTACATACCGCTATGCCGCCTACAAAATTAACAGGCGCGTGCAAAAGTGCGTCAGGCGGTTTTCAATGATGGGTCGGCCACGCTCGCCGCACGGTAGGCCGGGTATACCGATGCCGATATGCCTACCGCCACCACGGTGGCCAATACCAACAGCACATCGGTCCACATCATTTTTACGGGGTAGGCGTCTACCAAGAACGAGCCGTTAATTTTGATGATGCCCCAACGCTGCTGCACCATGCAGATGCCGCAGCCAAGCAGCAAGCCCGACAGCCCGCCCACCAACGACCACAACACGCCCTCAGATACAAACAGCTTCCGAACATCGGCCGGTGTGGCACCCATGGCGGTGAGTATCGCTATGTCTTTGCGCTTCTCCAACACCAGCATGGTAAGGGCGCCCACCATGTTGAAAGACGCAATGAGCAAGACCAACAGCAAAATCAGGTAGACGGCCCATTTCTCGGTGCGCATCACCAAGTACATGGTTTTGTTTTGTTCAAACCGGGTGGCAATGGTGAATGTGGCACCCATCACTTCGCCTACCTTAGCGGCCGTTCCTGCGGCCTTTGCAGGGTCTGTAACCGAGATTTCAATGGATGAAACACCCTCGGGTGCATGAAACAGTTGTTGCGCCAAGGGCAGTGGCGCCAATATATACTTGGAGTCGAACTCGTCGAGCACCGAAAACGCCCCTGCAGGGTGCAGCCGGAGCGACGCAAAAGCGTCGTCGGGGGCTGCCTCCGGATTGGTCACCGTGGGGTCCAGATAATACAGCATCACATAGCTGAACACATTGTTGTAGTCTACCCCCAAGTCTTTTATAATGCGTTCGCCGGCTATGGCGGTATTCGGTGTGCCTATCGATACGCTATCGGCACCGGCCAGAAGGTACTGTTTGATGTTGTTCACCCTCAAATAGTTGCTATCTATGCCCTTCAGGGTGATCACCAATTGGTTGTCGCTGCCTCGCCCGTTGCCGCCCATGTTGTCTTCCCGTGCCAAAACGTTGTCTTCAATAACGTATGATACATGTGCTACTCCGGTAATGTTTTGGAGTGCCTGCCGCTTGTTGGGCGTAAGGGTGAAGAATTTTCCCTTGGACGGCGTTACCTTGATGTCGGGGTAGAATGCCTTGTAGGTCTCCTTCACCAAGCCTTCGAAACCATTGAACACCGAAAACAACACAATCATGGCGCCGGCACCAACGGCAATGGCCACCATGCTGATGCGCGACAATATGGGCACCGCATTTGCGGTGCGCTTGCCACGCAAATACCTCCAAGCCAATTGTCTGACGAGCAGATTGTTCATGGGTGGTTAGGCTTCGGGCGGAGTATGGTTCACGCGTTCATTCTTGATTTTCGT
Source organism: uncultured Bacteroidota bacterium (assembly GCA_903905685.1). Classification (GTDB taxonomy): domain Bacteria; phylum Bacteroidota; class Bacteroidia; order Chitinophagales; family Chitinophagaceae; genus CAIYTT01. The sequence goes on from CAIVHI010000451.1 coordinate 28,470, forward strand.
AAACAGCTCCTCCATCTTGAACACATGGTCGAGGGTGTCGTCGGTGTAGAACTGGATTTCGGGTACCCGGCGCAACTGGTTGCGCGTGCGCATCCCCAACATTTTGCGAAATTCCCAACCGCGCTCCCTGATTTTCTGTATCAACGCTGCACCATCATGAATTTGGAAGAAACTCACGTATATGCGCGCCTCCAGCAGGTCGGGTGTCACAATCACCTTGGTGAGCGATACCATGCCGCCATCCACCATGTTCATGCCCTCCCGCATAAAGATGTCGCTCATTTCTTCCAAAATCAGCTTCGCCACCTGTTTCTGCCTTTTAGTCTCTTCCATATTGCACTCTGTTTATGGCGTAAAATTACTTAAAATAAGGTTGTTGGGATGGAGATGCTGCTGCGCGGTCTCGAAATGTGGTCATGTCCGTGCTCCGAGGGCCCTGCCGGCTGGGTTCGCATTTGCACATCCCGTCCATCCTCCCCATTTTTGCACCTATGGATAACGCCATTGCTAAGAATACCGCCATTGCCCACCATTGGTTCGATGCCTTCAATGCCCACAACCTTGAGGCCCTGCTGGCTCTGTATGCCGACGATGCAGTGCACTACAGCCCGAAGCTGAAAATCAGGATGCCCGAAACCGAGGGGCTGATTGCCGGCAAGCCCGCACTCCGCACCTGGTGGCAAGATTCTTTCGATAGGCTGCCCGGCTTGCGGTACCACCCGTTCAATTTCATCGTGAACGAGCATTCGGTGTTTATGGAATACCGCCGCACCGTTCCCGGCGAGGCCGACCTGCTGGTGGGAGAGGTGTTGGAGATACATGCCGGAGTGATCGTCAAGTCGCGGGTGTATCACGGATAACTGTTGCTCATTTTTTAAGGTAGCACACCCAGCCCGCAGACATAACTTTGTTCAATGACCAAGCGGTGATGGGGTTGTCGCAAGCCGAGCTGGCCGGGCCTTTCCCGCAAGGGTAGGGCTCGTCCTCGGTAAGGTGGCTGCCATTGGCCAATTTGGTGAGGCGGAAGGTGTCGTTTGCCGGTAGGAGTACGACCATGTAGTCGTTGCCCGCAGCGAAGTTGTAGTTCAGTACCTGCGTGTCCGCAGTATTCCCAATGGCGCTCAGCGTAATGGCGGCAGTGTCTACGGGATTGTCGAATGCCCCATCGGCTTTAAAACGCAACACCCGGGCAGAGTCGGCATTCGGGTAATTCATGGTTTCCACATACAGGGGGTCGGCCATGCAAATCAGGTGGTCGTAACAACTATTGCAGGAGGCGGCAAAAAGCGTCAGACCTATCGAAATGGCTGCGGTCAGGGTTCGGAGATGTTGCATGGCTTCAAGCTCGTTCAGGTTTAAATGTTGCTCAGTTAAGTTTAAAATTAACGGGCAAGGTATAGCGCACCCGTACCGGCTTGCCGTCTTTCCTGCCGGGCATCCAATGCGGCATTTCAGATACTACGCGCACCGCTTCGCGGTCAAGCTCGGGGCTCACCTGTTTCAACACCTCTACTTTGCCTACCGTGCCGTCCTCGTTCACTACAAAACTCACATCCACCTTGCCTTCAAGGTGTTTGCGCCGTGCCTTTTCGGGGTATTGCACATGGGTTTGCATATATGCAGTGAGGTCGAAGTCGGGCTTCGGCATGACGTCGGGTGGGGTTTGCTTGAACGAGAGTGGTTGGCAATTTACAGTACCTGTGGCACAGCAAAGCAGTAGCATAAACAAGGGTTTCATAAAATGCAATTTATAAAAAAGGTGCGTCTATTATTGTAATCGTGCAACGACTTGCTGATTCGGCAGCCAAAATCGTGCCGGCATATATTTTGCTTTCCTACCTGCTGATGTGCGTCATCTCATCCCGCCGTAGTTTTGTCGAAATCCCTTCCCCATGACCTTCCCTAAAGTTGGGCGACCATTGCGTATTGCGGCCGTATTATTGCTGGCTACTGCTGCCATTTGTATAGAAAACGCCGACCGTGTCGTGGTTAATGCCAACGACCCAGCCATTCATTACGTGGGGCGGGTGGCACATACTGGTCTAACGGCACAGATCTATTGGTCGGGCACGGAGGTGGATTTGAACTTTTCGGGAACCGGTGTGGATGCCGACCTTGATGATGAAACGGGTAGGAACTATTACAACGTGCTCGTGGATGGGAAGCCGGTATCCCGACTGCATGCCGAAGCGGGTCTCCACACTTATACCTTGGCTTCCGGCCTCCCGCCGGGCAACCACAACGTTGGGCTGTACCGCCTCACTGAGGAGGTACATGGGCCCACCGGGTTTGCAGGTTTCAGGCTGGCCCCCGGGGGCAAGGTGCTGCCCCCTACTGCGCCCAAACGTCACAAAATGGAGTTTTACGGCAACTCCATCACGTCGGGCTACAGTATAGAAGATACCGAGGGTGATTCCAATGATCCCAAGTACTTCAACAATTACCTCACTTATGCCGCACTCACAGCCCGCCATTTCGATGCGGAATACCATTGCATCTCAAAAAGCGGCATTGGGGTGAAGGTGGGTTGGTACCCCATCATCATGCCGCAACTTTTCGACCGCCTCAATCCATTCGACTCCACAGACAAATGGGATTTCTCCCGGTTTGTGCCCGATGTAGTAGTGGTCAACCTCCTCTCCAACGACATCATGCTCCGCCACATGCCCGACAACCCCAATTATGTGGCCACCTTCGGCACTGTGCCGCCAACCGATGACGTATTCCGCGATGCCTACCGCGACTTCCTGAGGGCTTTGCGCGGCAAATATCCCCAGGCGCGCATAGTGTGCACGCTCGATGCCTGGAAGGACACCGAGAAGGACGGCTACCGTTATCACCACATCATAGACAGTGCCGTGGCCGAAATGCACGATACACTTATAGGCACCTGTTACTTCTACTATAGTAAAAGCATGGCCGGCCACCCCAAGGTGCGCGACCATGAGGTTATGGCTGCCCGGCTGGAGACGTACGTAGACTCCCTCATGCATTGGCGTTAAGCCCTAAAGCCTGCCATTCTTGATGTCGTCCACCACCGCAGGGTCGAGCAATGTGGAGGTGTCGCCCAAGTTGGCGAGGTCCCCCTCGGCAATCTTCCTTAAGATACGGCGCATGATTTTGCCGCTCCGCGTCTTCGGCAAGCCGCTTACGAACTGGATTTTGTCGGGCTTGGCAATGGGGCCTATCACGCGCGATACGGTCTGGAGGATGTCGGCTCGGGTATGGGCTTGGTCGTCGTGCACGTTTTCGAGGATGACGAATGCATAAATGCCCTGCCCCTTCAGGTCGTGGGGGTAGCCCACCACTGCGCTTTCCAGCACGCCTGTGTGCATATTGAGTGCGTTCTCTACCTCGGCAGTGCCAATGCGGTGGCCGCTCACGTTCAGTACATCGTCTACACGGCCCGTGATGCGGTAAAACCCGTTTTCATCGCGGTAGCAGCCGTCGCCCGTGAAATACAGGTCTTCATAGGTTGAGAAATAGTTCAATCTGCAACGCTCGTGGTCGCCATAGGTGGTGCGCACCATGGATGGCCAAGGGAATTTGATGCACAAATTGCCGGTAATGTCGTTGGCCGTTATTTCGGCACCTTTGTCGTCTACCAGCACCAACTGTATGCCGGGCAGGGGTAGCGTTGCAAATCCCGGCTTCGATGGCGTTACGCCGGCCAGATTGGTAATCATGGCGGCGCCGGTTTCGGTTTGCCACCACGTGTCCACAATGGGGCAGCGGTGCTTGCCTATATTTTCGTCATACCACTTCCAGGCTTCTTCATTGATGGGCTCTCCCACCGTGCCCAGCACTTTGAGGCTGGAGAGGTCCTTACCTTCCAATGGGTTAGTGCCGAAGGCCATGAGGCTGCGAATGGCTGTTGGGGCGGTGTAAAGGATGTTCACCTGATGTTTGTCTACAATGTCCCACATGCGGCCGGCATCGGGCCAAGTGGGTATGCCTTCAAACATCAAAGACGTGCCACCGGCACACAATACACTGTATACGATGTAGGTGTGTCCCGTTATCCAGCCTATGTCGGCGGTGCAGAAATGAACGTCGCCGGGTTCGTACTGGAATACGTTCACAAACGTGTAAGTGCTGTATACCATGTAGCCGCCGCAGGTGTGCACCACACCCTTGGGCTTGCCGGTGGAGCCCGAAGTATAGAGGATGAACAGCGGGTCTTCGGCATCCATTTCTTCGGCCGGGCAGTACGGGTTACCTTGCGTTTCCACCTTCCGTATTTCGTCTTCCCACCACACGTCGCGCCCCTTAATCATGCTCACGGCGGCGTGGGTGCGGGTAAGGACGATGACGCGTTTCACAAAGCGGCACCCAATCAGCGCATCGTCTATCACGTTTTTTAGGGGAATGTCTTTATTGCCGCGAAAGGCCCCGTCGCAGGTCACGATGTACTCGGCTTGGGCATCCAGAAGGCGGTCGGCAATGCTCTGCGCGCTGAAGCCGCCGAAGATGACGGAGTGTATGGCACCTATCCTGGCGCAAGCCAACATGGCTATGGGCAGCTCGGGCACCATGCCCATGTAGATACACACCCTATCCCCCTTTTTCACGCCATTGTTTTTTAGGACGTTGGCGAATTGGTTCACTTTGAATGCCAGTTCATGGTAGGTAAGCACCCGGTGATGTTCGTCGGGGTCGTTGGGCTCCCAAATGATGGCCGGTTTGCCGCCGTTCATGCCCAAGTGGCGGTCTATCGCGTTTTCGGTGATGTTCAATTTCGCGTTCACAAACCATTTCACGCTGGGTTCGCGGAAATTCCACTCCAAAACCTTGTCCCATTTCTTGCGCCATTTGAAGTGTTGGGCAACCGAACCCCAAAATTGTTCCGGGTTTTCCACACTATATTGATACACCCGCCTGTACTCTTCATAAGACTTGATTTGGAAAGGATATGCCATGCTGCTGTACTGGTTTGATTCATAAAAGTAAAAAAATCGAGTTGAGTGGAAGCCGTTTTTTTTAACCGAAAAAGCGCCGGCAATCGGCAGTGCATAATGGGGGTATCCCCGAGGCCCGAAAAGTATTTGTCGGTCGAAAACGCCTCCGCGGCACCCGTGCATGGAAGGTGTTAAATTATTGTTTCATAAGCGTGTTTTTACCAAAAAAATAGCCCATTCCTCGGCTTTGCTCGGGAATGGGCTTCTAAAAGACCTTTGACCTGTAAATATCTAGAACGGCAGGTCGTCGATGAAGTCGTAGACACAAGGGGTGATTTCCGCTCCCGTGATGTCTATGATGCCGTACTTGC
>CAIVHI010000452.1 GCA_903905685.1 uncultured Bacteroidota bacterium
CCCGGCTGTGATGCCCATAATCACTGAAATTTCATCAACCGACTGCTCGGCCAGGTAGTACAGGGTTAATATTCGGGCATCTTCATCGGGCAATTTTGCTAGGGCTGCTTGTATCATTTTCTTTTCCGTCTTGGCATCAATGGCATTGGCCGCAGGCACCGCACGATCCAGTTGTTCAATGATGGCGGGCTCCACATTGATGGTGTTCAAGCCTTTTTTGCGCAAGTGCGAGAGTGCGGTATTGTTTGCGATAGTATAAAGCCATGTACTGAATTTGCTATCGCCGTTGAAGTCGGCCAAGAAGCGGTAGGCTTTCAGAAAAACATCTTGGGATATTTCCTCAGCGGCTTCGCGAGAGGAAACATTTTTGGAGACAATGGTAAAAACATAGTTGCGGTACCGGTCCAACAATATGGAATACGCTGCCGAGTTGCCCCGCAGCACCATCCCTACAATTTCGATATCGCTTCGCGCATCCATGTTGTCCATATCCGACTACCAATTGCCGAATCCGGTTACAAACTTCGCGAAATTCTTTTTTAGCTTTATTTGTAACCGATTTTCGCAAGATGGAGTCATAATTGGCGAACATCATTCATCACCAACAAAAAACCAGTTAAAATGCACACCACATTCCTCACGCTAGCGGTCCAATCCAATACCATGGAAGAGGCAATCGTTCCTATGGTAGTCTGTACCACCATGTTCGCCATGATTTTCGGCATTTCTTACCTAAAGTCGCGGGAAAACATGGCCCTCATAGAACGGGGCATGAACCCGAAACAACGCTTGGGTAGGCCGCGCCTCTACAGCAACCTTAAATGGGGACTGCTGTTGATAGGCTGTGGAACCGGCCTGATACTTGCCTACATTCTTGACCGCTCCCTGCCTGAGAAACCGGGCAACAAGACGGAAAAGCGCATAACGAAGAAAATCATTACTGATAAGGGCGACACCGTAACGACAACAGACACCTTAAAAGCCGTTGCTGCCGGTAAAACGGGCGCAGAAGCCAAAACAAAGCATGACGAGTCGGTGGATCCGGACCTGGAAACCTTGACCGATGAAGTGCCGGCAAGCCACCATGGCCACGAAGAAGTCGTCATCAATATGGGAGGAGGCGAGAAATCTGACACCTCCCCCCTCTATTTTGCCCTCATCGCCATCGGCGGCGGCTTGGGACTTTTCCTTTCTTATCGCATAGAACGCAGGGATGCCGAACACCTTAAAAAGACGACCGGTGTGGATACCCTCTCCAACGAATAACGCCAAATTGAAAAACGCCTGCTGCGGCAATTGCAATATAAACAAATAGTATATTGCAATTGCCGCAGCCCTGTTGGAGCGAAAATATCCGTAATTTTGTAAAAAATTTATTGAAATGTATCCAGAACCATTAGTGAGGCCGATGAAGGCAGAACTTACCTCCCGCGGCTTTCAAGAATTGCTGACCTCCGAAGATGTTGACGTAGCAATGGCGCAAAAAGGAACAACCCTCCTGTTTATCAACTCGGTATGTGGTTGTTCGGCAGGTACCGCCCGTCCGGGCGTAATCATGGCGGTTGCCAACTCACGGAAGAAGCCCGATCAAGTAACCACAACCTTTGCAGGCTTCGACCTCGATGCTGTAACCCGTGCACGCAGCTACCTGCTCCCCTACCCACCCTCCTCACCATGCATCGCATTGCTGAAAGACGGCCAAGTAGTACACATGATTGAACGCCATATGATTGAAGGCCGCCCCGCCCAAATGATTGCGGCGAACCTGCTTCAGGCATTTGAAACTTATTGCTAAGATGGAATAGAATGTGGAAAGGAACCGGGATAGACAGACTTTCCCGGTTCCTTTTTTATGGGGCTCCGAGCACTCACTACAACAACATAAGCTTACTTTTGTCGGTTTTTCCATGCCCGAACAGCACCGCTATTTCATCCTCAACAAGCCCCACAAGATGGTCTCCCAATTTATTGGGGAGGACGCCGTAGATATGTTGGGCTGTATCGATTTCGAATTTCCTGACGGCATTCATGCGGTGGGCAGGCTTGACAGCCATTCTGAGGGCCTTTTGCTGCTCACTACCAACAAGAAGGTGACCCGCCTCCTGTTTCAGGGTGAAAAGCCGCATAAACGCACTTACTTGGTGCGCGTCAATAACCACATCACCCCCGAGCAACTGCAAGCCATGCGCACCGGCGTATCCATCAGGGTAAAGGGTGGCGGATACTACACGACTCCGCCGGTTGAAGTGGAAATTATTGAGCAACCCACCAACCTCTTTGAACACCAACTGGAACTCAGAACATTTGTGGCACATACTTGGTTCAGCGTCACCCTTTATGAGGGAAAGTACCACCAAATAAGAAAGATGGTTTCCGCCATCAACCATCGCTGCCAACGGCTCATCCGGACCTCTATCGAAGACTTGGACCTCGGCACTTTGCCACCCGGCGGCGTGAGGGAACTAGACGAACAGGAATTTTTCGGAAAATTGAAAATCAATTATCCCTGAATCGAGCCGTAGCGACTTCAAAACAAAGGGGCCAAAAAAAGAACAGCCCGGTGGGCCCGCTAGTTTGTCACACCAAACGCAATAAGTTAAAAATAATTCAAAATACGTAAACGAGGGGAATTTGAGCCCATTGAATCTGCGCGCTAGGCCATTTCAGTTTTAGATTTGTAGAAATTTCCCAAAATGACACTGTCCACATTGCTGTTGTTCAGCTTCTTATTTCGCTCACCCAAAACAACCGACCCCATTCCGGGAAGTATTTATGAGTTCAAAGTACCTGGACTTACGGGCGATACGATAGACTTTGCGCAGTTTAAAGGTAAAAAGATTTTGATTGTGAACACCGCTTCCAAATGCGGATTCACGCCACAGTACGAAGGCCTTGAAAAGCTGTACAAGCGTTTCGAAGGCAAACTCGTGATAGTGGGATTTCCATCGAACGACTTTTTACGCCAAGAGCCGGGAAGTGCCGGTGAAATTGCGGGATTTTGCCAAAAAAATTATGGCGTCACCTTCCCCATGGCCGCTAAAATAGACGTGCGGGGCAGGCGCAAGGCCGAGATTTATCAGTGGCTGACGGAGAAAAACCATAACGGGCTCAAAGACAGTCGCGTGAAATGGAATTTCCAAAAATACCTGCTCGATGAGAATGGCAAACTCGTTGCAGTATTTCCACCAAACGTGAAGCCCGAAAGCGATGAAATTGTAAACGCGATAAGCCACTAAAGAGGTAGCTTTTCCGCCGTCAAAGTAGCGTATATGATCCACATTTTCCCGTTGTCGGAAGGTGAATTTACGGTTGGGCACGACAAGGAATTCGTTCCTTTCTCGCCTGCCAACGACACCCTTACCGACCGACCCACCGGCTCCCTCCATGTTGAGGTTCAACCTTTTCTGGTCCAAACCGCCACCGACCTCATCGTTTTGGATACCGGTTTGGGACTAAGGCAGGCCGACGGCCTATTGCAGATTCATGAAAATATCCGCGCCGCAGGTTTTTCCCCAAGCGATGTTAGCCTTGTTTTGCATTCGCACCTCCACAAAGATCATGCAGGCGGGGCAACTTATACCGATGAATCAGGCCGCACGCTACCCTCTTTTCCCAATGCCACCTATTACCTATACCGCCCCGAAGTAGACTTTGCGCTGGCCACGGGGCAACCCTCTTTTGTACCAAAGAATGTCGAAAACATGTTGTTTCATACCGAAGTTGCTTGGCTCGACGGCGCTTCAGGCATTATTACCGACAATGTACAATTCTTTCATACCGGTGGCCATAGCCCGCAGCACATAGTGTTCTTGATAACCGACGGTGCCGACAAAGCGTTTTTTGGCGGCGATGAAGCCCCACAACTTAAACAGTTGAAGATTAAATATATCGCCAAATACGATTTCGATGGCAAGAAAGCCATGGAAATCAGGACCCACTATGCCGAAATTGGGAAAGTCGAAGGATGGCAGTTCCTATTTTATCACGACGTTAAATGCCCCGTTGCCAAGCTCTGATTCCCCATTCCTTGCCGTAGGAGTGGAAATGACCATGCGCTTGCGGGTGTTATCATGGAGTTTCCAAGCCTCCGCAAGCATTTCGAGAGGGTAAGCTTCGGTGTCAATCAAGAGTTTGCCGTCAGCGGCCCATTGAATCAACCGTGACAAAATCTGTCTATTCATCGCGGCAAACGCCTCCTTCGCCAGGCTACCAAATCCGTGGCCGCAAATTTTAACCGCCGTGCCGCTTCTTCGGCCCTAAGACACCCCGACCAAATCGCCCGCCATGCCCCCCCACCGGTCAAGAA
>CAIVHI010000453.1 GCA_903905685.1 uncultured Bacteroidota bacterium
AAAAGACGCTGGCAAAGCGCTCCATGTGTCTCCACCTACCCAAAAATGACCCGTTTTTGATGTTTATGAATAAAGCAGGTTAAATACTGTTTTTGGTTATTAATCAATAGTTATTGGCCTTCAGAACTTCCAACGTGGAAAACTAACTTGCCCGCAAATCTAAATATGATTAGCGGGCAAGTTATCCAATAATTCGGAAAACGGCAAATTTTTGGTTCACGGTGCTGGTTTAAGCTCGTGTAACAGCCATAGCCGTAGTTTGTTGTTATGTCTCCTTCGGTTTCGGGCTCTTTTCGTGCCTAACTGAAACCATCAGCATCATCGTCCCCCGTCATATTGAAATCCAACATTCCACCCAGCATATCGTTGAAAGAAAAACCGCCGGCTTCCACCTGTTTCTTGCCGATGAGCGAGAACTCGGCCAATCCATGGAGCAAAAACTCCATAAAAAGCGACAGTTCCGGTTCTGTGGCCGTGGGTAGGAATTGTTTGACGATTCCGTAGAGTCCATCTACTTTATACAGTTCGGCATGATAGTCTTGCTCGGAGTATTCCTGCAATATGGCTACCCGGTTGCCTTTGTCGAACCATGAAACCACTGCTTGGAATGGGTTGGGTGCCGGTTTGCCAGTTTTGGGGTGCTTGGCTTTTTTGGATGCCTGCGGGTCGGGGAAGTAATGCACGAAAAGCGACCTGATGGATTGGCTCAACAGTTTTTGGGCCACATTCATCGAGCCTTCCTGCTCGCCTTCATACACCAATTCTATTTTTCCGGTTATTGATGGCACAATGCCTATGAAGTCGCAAATGCGTACCGATGTGCGTTTCCCATCTCCGGCCAGCACCCTGCGCTCGGCCGAGCTCACCAAGTTTTCGTAGGCGGAAATGGTGAGGCGGGCGGAGACACCGCTTTTTTGGTCTACAAACTCGCTCTTGCGGGCTTCGGCGGCAATCTGCTCCACCAGCAGTTGGCAAAGCTCGGGCACAAACACGTTTTCATTTTGCTCCGGCAAAATGTCGGCCTCCTGTTGGGTAATGGCGCGGGATATTGCTGTGCTCTTGGGGTAGTGGGTGATGATTTGGCTTTCTATGCGGTCCTTGAGCGGAGTCACAATGCTGCCACGGTTGGTATAGTCTTCGGGATTGGCGGTAAAAATGAAGAGCATATCCAACGGCAACCGCAATTTGAAACCCCGAATCTGGATGTCGCCTTCCTGCAATATATTGAAGAGGGAGACCTGTATGCGGGCTTGGAGGTCGGGCAGCTCGTTGATGACGAATATGCCTCGGTTGGAGCGTGGGATGATGCCGTAGTGCAATGCCTGTTCGTCGGCAAAGCTGACGCGCAGGTTGGCGGCCTTGATGGGGTCTATGTCGCCAATCAAATCGGCAACCGATACGTCGGGGGTGGCCAGTTTTTCGCCGTAGCGTTCGTTGCGGTGCATCCAGGCTATGGGGGTATCGTTGCCTTTTTCGGCTATCAGGGCTTTGGCATAAGCCGATATGGGGTTCAACGGATTGTCGTTGATTTCGCTGCCCGCCACTACGGGGCACCATTCGTCCAGCAGGTTCACCATTTCGCGGGCCATCCGGGTTTTTGCTTGTCCACGCAGACCGAGGAACAACATGTTGTGGCGCGACAATACGGCGCGTTCCACATCGGGGATGACGGTGTTTTCGTACCCGATTACGGAATGGAACGGGCTGCGTTTTTCGGTGATGCAGCGAATCAGGTTGTCGCGCAATTCCTGCTTTACGGTTTTGGCGCGGTAGCCTGCGCGCAATAAGTCTCCAAGCGTCTTCAACTCTTCATGAGCCATGATTATCAATGCAATTTAGGTTGCCTAAAGGTACATCAAACGGAATTTGCAGCCATTAAGGTTTCATTTATCGGGTTATATGGCGACTGGGGAGATGGTGCACTGCCGGTGTCCATAAATGCCATACCACAGATTTCCTGCGGGTACTCGCCTGTGGTTGTCGAAACGGTATTAAGACAACGTGGTGCTGTTGTCGCGTAACCATCAATAATTATATCGGACCCGGATGTAGGCGATGGTCTGGGCGACATATTGTGCAAAATGAAATTGGCGTAGGTTATGCCTACGCCAAAAGAGGTAATTTAATGGATGAGCTGGGGCGCAACGTCAGGTAAACGGGCTTTTTGAAAATGGAATCAATTGTTCATCCTGTCTATAAACGCCATTACTTCCTTGTTGGGCATGGTGTATGCCTTGGAAATAACTTTTACCAAAATCGCGCATTCGGTTTTTCCGGTTTTTTTGTTTCGTGTTCCGGTACCTATTAGGTCGCCTTTCTTGAATTGGTCTCCAGCCTTCAAGGCTATTTTCGTCAGCATAATGTAGGCTAATTGGGTATCGGACTCCCTGTAAGTTACGCCGAGGGCTTCATATTTTCCGACGCTTGCAAGTCCGACGACTTTTCCATCTGCCAATGCATAGACTTCTTCATTGTCGGACGCGACAACAAACGATGCTGGTGGATGGTGGGGCTTTGCTGTTCCCGTATCGAATGCATATGTTATCCTTGCCGATTTCATCGGTAAATCCTGACAATTTCCGTGCCCTATTTTTTTGCCGTAAATGCTTGGTAAAAAAAACAAAAGAATGGTAATCAATAAAAAGATCCTCATAATTTTATATAATTAAATAGTATACTTCTCTGGTTGGTCTGAATTGAGGCGTAGAGGTTATTACGCTGGAGGAAATACTCCAAACTGACTTCCAAATAAGCTATCCAATGCTCCTGAATCGCAATCATCGTTACCGCAATCATAGATTACCCAAGCTACGTCAGCAAAAATCCTCAAAAGGGAAAAAACCGGATTATGTGTGCTGCCTGGATTGACATTTTGGAGGGCTGCCGAATATCTTGCCGTCGAATAGGCACCCAAGATTGTCCATTTTTCAAGTGCGTTGAAATTGGAGTTAGCAATAGCCCTGCTCTCTTCGGCAATTAGCTCATTTCGATAGGAGTCGTATGATATGCTCTTTTTAGCTACTTCGCCGATATACTTCAAGCTGTTTTTTGCTGTTAAAATTGAGTAATCATTACACCCGCAATTGTTAGCTGTAGGCATAGATGTTTTAGTTTTAGGAACCAAATTTAAAGAAACACTACAGTGAAAGTACCGCCATTTTATGATTTAACTTTTCTTTAAGAAATTTTATACGGTTCGTGGTCAGCATAAATGAAGAAATTCGGTTTGTTATTAAACTGAATTGTAATTTGGCGTTAGTTCACTATAAATCATATACATAGTGATTTATGAATTCGTATTGAATTGGCGTTGAGTGCTTTCCGTCACGGGCTTTGTTGACGTAGGGAACTGTCGAAAACACTTTTACATGTTATCGGCCCTGGAACGCCATTTTCCCGTACTTCTGAAGGTGCAAACGGGTTAGGCGAGGTGCCATACGAAAGGTGTTGCATGGACGATTACGAAAAAAGGGTTGTCAGCAAAATGCGTGGAGAGTCCCGCCGGGGTATTGGAGGCGTAGTGGCAACCGCCTTGTTTTACCCCCATCCTAATCTTTTTTGGTAATGCCCGGTCTCATCATGAAATTTGCAAAGGGGCTACGTGGAAAATGCCGTTACATAGATTGTCGCACTTTCGGTATTTATTGAACTCATTGTCGGCCGTCGTCGTTATGACTCTCGGTCAATACCCCTATTGCTCTACGGCACAGAAGGCAAGAACCCGCACCGACACCATCAACTTCCGGAACCTGAACATTTCCCAAAACAAGTTCATCAACAACGTTTTCAGGCAGGCGGTAGGCTCAGTGGAGCGCACTCCCGCAGTGCCGCACACCATAGAGTACCTCAACCGCAAGAGTGAGGCGCCGTTCCTACCCTATCAGGGTAAAATCATCAGGCACATCAATATCGACCCGTTGAATTTCGACCGGTCAGTAAACGATTCGCTGAAGCACGACAACAGCCGGACGGCCAAGTTGGGTAAGGCCATGCACGCTGTCACGCGGAGGTTTGTGGTGAAGGACAACCTGTTCATCAAAGAAAACACCCCGCTCAATGCGTTCAAACTTGCAGATAACGAACGGTATCTGCGGGGATTGGAGTACATCCATGATGCCCGCATCATTGTGAACACCATTAAAGACAACCCGGACTCCGTAGATATCGAAATCCTGACCATCGACCTTTTCAGCATAGCCGGAGGCTTTGCTACCAGTGGACCCGACCACTTCAACAGCAATGCGTTCGAGAACAATTTGGGCGGCATGGGGCAGCGGTTGGAGGTAGACCAGCTATATGACGTTCATCGAAATCCCGAACCCGGTTATGGTATTGCCTACCGGAAAAACAACATCCTGCATTCCTTTATCAATGGTACGGTGGGATACAGTACCATTCGGCAAAACGGCTTTACCGGCGAGGAAGAAACGTCGGCCTACCTCAACCTGACACGGCAGTTGGTATCGCCCTATTCCAGGTTTGCTGGGGCTTTGACCTTGAGCCACAATGAAGCCTACAATGTTTACAATGCGCCCGACCCCATGTTCTACAAATACAGTTACAACCTTTTCGACATTTGGGGCGGCTATAATTTGGGCATCAAAAAACTCACTGCCAGCAACAACACGATACGCGACAGGCGGTTTCTCGCATTGCGTTATTATAATAGGGACTACAATGTTTTGCCCAACCAAGTGACGTCTTACAATCCGGTCTACAACAGTTCTTCCGCAGTGCTGGGCCAAATCACGTTTTTCAGGCAAGACTATTACCGTACACAATATATATACGGCTTCGGCACCACGGAGGATTTACCGTACGGTTACAATGTAAGCTTCACAGGTGGCTGGCATCGGCAGCTCAACCTGCAACGCGCCTATGCAGGATTCAATGCCAACAACTTTATAGCCACAGGGAAGGGTGATTTCTTGCAGCTTTATATGCGGGGTGGCGGCTTTTCGCATAACGGCACGTTGCAAGATGGGTCGTTTCTTGCCGGCGTGACCGCTTTTGGGAGGAAAATAAATTGGAATGGAGTGTTGATAAGGCAGTATTTGAACTTAAGTTATTCTTTTGTAGACTACCAAGTGACCACCGAGCCCTTGCGCATCAACAACTACTACGGGGTGCGCGGGTTTTTGTCCGATTCCGCCTTCGGAACCCGGCGCTTGTCCTTTCAGTGCGAAACCGAATTTTTTCTCAAATATTCGATTTACGGTTTCCGCTTTGCGCCATTTCCCTATTTTGACCTATCGCTGCTCACCCCCCCCGGCCAGCCGTATTATAAGTCGGCACTCTATTCCAGCCTCGGCGGCGGCATACGGATGCGGAACGAAAACTTGGTGTTCCAAACCATAGAACTGCGGGCTTATTTTTTTCCGGTGGCACCCGGCAATATGAGGGGCTTCAAGTTGGTGCTGAGCACCAATGTGCAGTTCAGGTATAGCAGCAATTTTATTACCGCACCCGGCATCGTCCAAATGAACTCCCAGTAACGTCCTTGTGCCGGCAATTCAACTGGAAACAGATTTGTTGTTTACTTTTAGGGTTTGAAAAAAGGAAAATGTAGTTATGTATGTAGAGCATGAACTATTTCTGAAATTAGGTTTGGCCTTGGTCATAGGAAGTGCCATCGGTGCCGAGCGGGAATTGAGGAGTAAGTCGGCAGGGTTCCGAACGTTGATACTGATATGTTTGGGTGCAACGCTGTTCACCATATTCTCGCAAATACTGGGTGGTGAGCAAAATGCCGACCGTATCGCGTCCAATGTGGTGGTAGGGATAGGTTTTTTGGGCGCGGGTGTGATATTCAAGGGTGATGCCGGAGTGAGCGGCATCACGACTGCGGCATCCATATGGCTTACCGCTGCCTTGGGCATGGGGTTGGGATGCGGCTACTATACGGCTTCCATTTTGGGAGCGGTTTTGGTTCTTGTCGTTTTGGTGATATTCGCAACACTGGAACAATATATAGACCGATACAAACAGGTGCGGAACTATACCATTGAATTCCTGTACAGGGAAGGCGACCAGCACCGTTATGAAAGGAAGTTAACCGAACACCATTTGAAAGTCATAACGCGGAAGCTTAGAAAAAACGGGAATACCATTCGCGGCACTTGGACCGCTATAGGCAATGAGCGAGACCACCTTCAATTCATTGAGTCGATCTTGAAGGATCATTCCATAGAAGTGTTCGATTTTTAACTCATTGGGCCTATCACAATATAGTTACGACATTTGCGCATTCCCACGTTAAACACCCCATATGGCGAACCGATTGCAATTTGAACAAAGTCTGTACCTGCAACAACATGCCCACAATCCGGTAGATTGGTATCCGTGGGGCGACGAGGCTTTCCGGATAGCTGCCGACCGGCAGGTGCCGGTGTTGGTGAGTATAGGTTATGCCGCCTGCCATTGGTGCCACGTTATGGAGCGAGAGAGCTTTGAAGATGCCGAGGTTGCCGCATTTATGAATGCCAACTTTGTTTGCGTAAAAGTGGACCGCGAAGAACGACCCGAGGTAGACCATATATATATGGACGCAGTGACCTCCATGACGGGCAGTGGGGGCTGGCCGCTTAATGTATTCGTTACACCGGGGAAACTGCCGTTTTACGGTGGAACCTATTTTCCACCCCGGCCTGCTTACAATAGGCCATCGTGGATACAGGTGCTGAACCACATGACGGGAATTTGGGTGGAAAGGCGCGACGACGTGGAAAGTACGGCCGGCCAGCTAGCCGACCACCTCAAGCAAATATCGACACCCGAATTGCCTCAAACTTCGAAAGCGATTGACAAGGAACTGTGTTTGGGAATTGCCGAATCGATGTTAAAGAACGCCGATGGCGTTAACGGTGGTTTTGGAGGAGCTCCAAAATTTCCCGGTACAATGGCTACCTCCTTCCTTTTGGAGCACTATTTGTTTACGGGCGATTCAAAATCATTGAATCAAGCGGTGCTCAATTTGGATGCCATGGCCAATGGGGGCATTTACGACCAGTTGGGCGGGGGCTTTGCCAGATACTCCACCGACAATAAATGGCTTGCACCCCACTTTGAGAAAATGCTCTATGACAATGCGTTGCTGATACTTGCTTATTGCGATGGCTATTCCATTGCCGGTAACAAGAGATATGCAACCATCATAAAAGACACCATTGCATTTGTGGAGCGCGAGCTCAAAGATCCTTCGGGCGTCTATTATTGCGCTTTGGATGCCGACAGTGAAGGGCACGAAGGGCTGTTTTATACGTTCACATGGCAGGATTGGTGTGCTGCCGTAACGGAGCATAGAGAAACATTGTCGGGTTACTTCGGGGTAACCGAAGAAGGCAATTGGGAGGAGACCAACATCCTTCACGTGGCGGTGCCCTATGGCGACCAAGCCGAGAAATTTGGGATGGTGGATGCTGAATTAACCGGAATAGTGGATCGGTGCCGAAAGCACCTCTTCGAAATTAGAAGTGCACGGGTTCGTCCCGCCACCGACGATAAGTGCCTACTGTCTTGGAATGCCCTCATGAATATGGCATTGACGAAGGCCGGCTTGGTTTTGGCGGAACCCGGCTATTTGAAGCTTGCAGAGGACCATATGGATGCCATGATGGCGGCTTTTTCAGACGGGAACTCCTACTATCACGTATGGAAAGGCAAAGCAGGAACCGTAGGTGCCAATTTGGACGATATGGCCTACCTGGTTCAAGCTATGTTCGCATTGGCCGCGGCAAAAGGTGAGAACGGTTTGACCAAGAATGCCATAGGTATGGTGCACAAAATCACGGCAGCGTTTGGCTTTCCCGACAGTCCGTTCTTTTATTTCACACCAAAAGACAATTTAGAGCTCCCGGTTCGAAAATTGGAACTTTATGATGGAGCGACCCCATCGGGCAACGCCGTTATGGCCCATAACCTGATTTTGGCAGGTCTATGCTCAGGCGATAGCGCGCTTACGTCCCGCGCTAGTGAAATGTTGACAGCGATGGCCGACAAGGTGAGTCGCTACGGGACCTCTTTCGGGTACTGGGCACTACAGCTGCAACGCTATGCTGTAGGTATGCGGGTGGTTGTCTGTACCGGAGCCAATGCGATAGAAGTCGCCAAAGAAATCTCGTTCCATAAGGTGCCTCAAGCCTATTTTGTTGCTTCATACAAAGAAATATATGACCCTTCGATACTCAAGGGGAAATATTTTGGGGACAAAACCCATATTTTTGTATGTTCGCAGGATAGTTGTCTACCTTTGGTCGGCGAAATATCCCAAGCTGTCGTTCAAATTGGAAACGGATTTGAAAATAGGGGCGCAAAGAGGTAGTATAGAAATATTCTGTATTTAAAAAAAACGAAGAATGGCAACATTTTTTTTCGAAACTTGCATTTTCAAAAAAAACTGTGAATATTGTGCTTCGGTTTGGGTGGAAAAGCAGCTTTATTAGTGAAATATAATTATTGCATTAAGGCAAAAACAAGAGTTAGCAGTATGAAAAAAATGTTCCTGAATGTCTCGGCTTTGGCAATCTTGGCGCTTGCTACGGGTTGCGGTAAGTCGGGCACCGGAGGTCAATTGATTGGTGATCAGACACGAATGAATTACAAGGCTCCCGTGCCGATAGGCATGATGTATATCCCATCGGGCTACTTCAAAATGGGAGCCAGCGATGAGGATATTCGCGGCCGTAATGATGCGACCATCCATACCATACAGGTAAACGGTTTCTACATGGATGCCACCGAGATTTCGAATCAAGAATACCGCCAATTTACGAATTGGGTGCGTGACTCGATAGCTTTGACCATTCTCGGCAACTTTAAAGATTTACCGAATGGTACCCAAATCTTGGATTGGAGCAAGCATATCAACTGGAAGGATCCGGAACTGCAAGACCAATTGGCCGCAATGTATGTTCAACCCGACCAATCGGGATGGGGCATCAAGCAAATCAATGCCAACACATTGTGCTACACCTACAAGACGTTCAATTTCTTGGAGGCATCGGTTCACGCACACGATCCCGGTTACAATGAGCAGAAATACGTTATGGAGACCCATCCGTGCATCTATCCCGATACTACGGTGTGGATGAGGCAGTATACTTATGCTTTCAATGAGCCTATAGCGCAACAATACTATTGGTTCCAAGGCTTCAACAGGTATCCCGTGGTAGGGGTGAACTGGTATCAAGCCAATGCATTCTGCAACTGGCGCACCATGTTGTGGAAGACGGAACGTGAGAAGCAAAGGCTATACACCGAGAGCAGGTTCAGGCTGCCAAGCGAACAAGAATGGGAATGGGCCGCCCGCGGTGGCCGCAATGAGTCGCCCTATCCTTGGGGTGGTCCTTATATCATCAACAAGAAAGGTTGTTATTTGGCCAACTTCAAGCCCCAACGCGGTAATTACTCGGCAGATGGAGGTTTGTACACGGTACCGGTCGACAAATATGCACCAAACGATTACGGGTTGAAAAATATGTCCGGCAACGTATCCGAGTGGACAGGATCTGCCTATTTCGGCGGCTCCTACAACCAAATGGCAGACATCAACGGTAGCGTGGTATATAACGAGCAGGCAAACGACCCCATGTACATGAAGCGTAAAGTGGTCAGAGGTGGAAGTTGGAGGGACGTAGCGTACTTCCTGCAAGTTGGTACTCGCGACTATGAATATGCGGATACATCCAAGGCATACATCGGTTTCCGTACCGTGTATACCGAAGTTGAACCCTCTTTGAGGAATAATAGGAGGCCGGTACATTAGTAGAAAACGGCGTACGAGACACCGATAGAAATAAGAAGCAAATTGCACAAAATAGATTTTTAACGTAAAAATTAATAATAGAAATGAATCCGATTGCGCTGTTTTTTGAAACGAACAAAGGAAAATACCTCAAGAACCTGATTATCGGTCTTGGAGCGTCTGTGGTACTGTTGGGTGCGTTGTTCAAAATACAACACTGGCCCTTCGCCTCCCAAATGTTGACCTCGGGAATGTGTACTGAAGCGTTCATCTTTGCACTTCTTGGTCTGCTTCCCCCTCACGCCGATTACTATTGGGAACGTTTCTACCCAGACATCACTGAAAACCCCCATGTTGAAGCATTCCGTAAAGGAATCAAGCATGTAGGTGCCCACGGTGCCCCCGCAGTTGGAGGCAAGGGCGGCGAATCAGCCACTAAAGCCATGGACAAAATGATGGAGGATGCTCAAATCAACCCAGCCAATCTAAAACGCCTTAGTGAGAATTTCGAGAAATTCAACAAAACGGTATCGCAGATGAAAGACATGTCAGACGTTACTGCTGCAACCGGAGGTTATTCTCAAAGTGCAAAAGATGCTGCCGAAGCATTGACCGCCATGAAGAACACCTTTGTTGGTGCAACCAAAACCATGACCGCGTTTAACAGTGCTGCAGAGGACACTACTAAGTTCCACAGCCAAGTAGTTGTGTTGTCCAAGAATCTGGGTACGCTCAACCAAATCTATGAAGTAGAATTGAACGATGCCAACAACCACTTGAAGGCGATGAACAAATTCTACAGCAATTTGGTTAATGCATCAGAGGCGATGGCTTCCAGTGCAAAAGACGCAAATGCAGCCAAAGAACAAATCGGGTTGCTTGCCAAGAATCTGTCTGTACTGAATCAAGTTTACGGCAATATGCTGACTGCAATGCAGGGTCGCTAGTTTGCTGTATGTTGCAATGCTTAGAAAAACTATTTGTTCAAAGTAAAATTTAGATAATGTCTATACCTAAAGAGCCTCGGCAGATCATGATCAACCTGATGTATCTGGTGTTGACTGCGCTGTTGGCCCTCAACGTATCCAACGAGATTCTCAATGCGTTTAAGACCTTGAGTTCGAGCATCAGCCGATCCAATTGGGCGATTGATCAAAGTACTCAGGAAATATACAACGCAATTAAGGAGAACGAACAAAAGCCCGGTCAAGCTGAAAAAGTACGTCCGTTTCGGTTGAAGGCTGACGAAGTGGTGAAACAGTCCGATGAATTGGTTGCGTTCTTTAATGAGTGGAAGCGCAGGATTGTAATACAGGCTGGCGGATACAGCAAGGAAGACACAACAATTCCGGACAAGATGGCCGATATCGATGCGACTACTACATTGCTCGTAGAAAAAATCGGTGGTGATACCGTGAGGGACAAAATCGGGAAGTTCAGGCAGTTCCTGCTGAATTCTGTTAGCCGGTTCGACTCGGGACAAATCAGTCCATTGATGCCTTTGCGCGTCGACTCTTGTAAGAAGGACGATGACAATCCAACTGGCGAATGGAAGCGTGGTAATTTTGAACATATGCCTGCAATCGCGGCATTGGCAATGTTCTCTAAGTTTCAGAATGACGTTCGCTCGAGTGAGGCGATAGTCGTAAAAAAATTGTTTGAAGAGGCGCATTTACATGATATCAAATTTGATACTACCGGTGCAATCGCGATTCCTAAGACTTCTTACGCACTGGCGGGTGACAAAATTGAGGCGTCCATATTGATTGCGGCTTACAACAAGAGCAACAAGCCTGTTGTTACAATATCTCAGGGTGGTGGTACCAAGAAGGAAGCTGTTAACGGTATTGTTCCTTGGGAAACGATTGCATCGGGTACTGGGCTTCAAACTGTGAAGGGCACCATTTTGTTGAAAACAGAGAATGGCGATATTACCCGCCCTTGGAGCTTCGACTACATGGTAGGTTCCACCGGCGCATCGCTCCAGTTGGATAAGATGAACGTACTGTACATTGGTGTACCAAACCCCGTTTCTATCAGTGCTGCCGGTTATTCCGTTGAGGACGTTTATGTAGAGTTTCCGGCGAATTCCGGTGCGACCTCGGAGGGTAGTAACGGTAAGTTCACTTTTAAAGTTACAAAGCCTTATAATGCTGCCAATCCGCTGATGGTAGACATCTACGCCAAGTCAAAAGATCCGAAAGGCGCGCCTTCGAAAATAGCTTCTATGCCTTTAAGGGTTAAGTATATTCCTGACCCTGTTCCTGTAGTGAACCAAGTTGCGGGCGGCAATTTCAAGGCTAGTTTGTGGAGGGTGCAAATTGCTCCTCAGGCTTACTTGAAGGATTTCGATTTCGAGGCAAAGTTTACGATAACAAGCATACAGTTCTCCGTGTTGCCTAAGGGTGGAGACTACATTGGTCCATTTACTATTAATTCCCCTTCAGGTTGCCGTTTTACGGACAATTCTGATGTTGCCAAGTATATGTCTCGCGCAAAACAAGGTGACAAAATCTTTATTGAGGCTATTAAGGCGAAGGGACCCGATGGTCAAACAAGGACGCTCAATTCTCTTCTATTTACTTTGACTAATTAATGCTAAACAAAAAAACTATTGGGAATATGCAAATCCTGAACTTATATAAGTCTTGTGCAGCAGCGCTGTTGTTGATTTCGGCGGGCAGTGCGTTTGCGCAAAAAGGAACTGTAGACCAACCCCTAGCTGCTCCTGATTATCCTGGAGTAAATAAAGATTGGAGGAATTCCTTGACCAATGATGGTGTATGGGATCGTGTTCGACATGATACAAAGCCTATTCCTTGGCAGCCGATTCGCGAGGCAGATATCCTTTGGAAAAAGAGGGTTTGGCGCGAAATTGATACTCGTGAAAAGCAGAACGTAGGTTTCCGTTTTGCCGGTGATGAAAATTCCGGTGGCGGTATGTTCATAGAAATTGTGATGGATGGCTTGAAACGTGGAAAGATTGAAGCCTATAGTAACGTCGACGACCGATTTACCACCAAGTTGACAAAGCAACAGCTTGTTGAAATGACAGCCGGTAAAGACGATACGGTTAAGGTATATGACCCTACTTCGGATACCTACTCGATACGCGTTACCCACACCGACTTCAATCCTGAAATCGTTACCAAATACCGTATTAAGGAAGACTGGATTTTTGATCGCAACGAGGGTAAGATGGTAGTTAGGATAGTTGGCTTGGCTCCCATGGAAGATATCTACGGTGAAGATGGTGGCTATCGGGCAACACGTACTATGTTCTGGTTGTATTATCCCGATATCCGCGATTTCTTGGCGAAATATGAAGTTGTTAATCCAATGAACGATATGTATCGTTACACTTGGGATGAATTCTTCGAGAGCAGGATGTTCGCTAGCAAGATTGTTAAGGTCAGCAATCCGTTCAATCGTGATTTGTTCGATCAATCGGTTTATCCTAACAAGATGGAGTCATTGTATGAAGGTCAGCGCGCCGCTGATGAGATTTTCAATAAAGAGCATGATATGTGGGTTTACTAGTTGCTCCACAAAAAAAGTTTCAAGAGCCGCTGCATATTTGCAGCGGTTTTTTTGTGTTCCTGATTTGTCACTTCAATGAGGAATGGTTTTTGGAACTTGCGACAGGGTCGCTCTATTTCGACTTTATTTTCGCCACCCGGGCATTTCGAGGTGCTCGTACCGCCCCTATGTATCGGTGACTGGTTCCTACGGGATGTATACATTGGGTGCGTGGAGTCTGTGGGGTATCTATAGTTGCGGGGTTATGGGTATTGCTGGCGCTATTCCATATGCATCGCTCTTTGGTGGCTATTGCCGAAAAGAGTTCGTGATGGCGCCTAAGGCAGGCGTTATTGGGTTGTTGGTTTGGAATTCGGTTTGGGCAGGCTTGATATCACTTGGGGTAGGGGACGCGTCTTTCTACTTGCCGCCATCTATCGATTTCTTCTATGATTTCATCTTACGGCAGGTTCTGCCCAGATAGCCCCGCTTTTATTTTGCCGGGGTATATAGGTTTTTGGAAAGGGAGATTAGTGTTGTATTTGCCCTATACCCGCTTTTTGCTTAACGCATAAATATTTGTTACCAACGACATCAGGAAGAACATGGCTGTTAGTTGGTGACATTCTGCAAGTGTTTCATATATACCAAACCTATTGTGAACGATACTTGTGGAATAAATGACTGTTAAGATGCCAAGTGTGGCTTGCACGAGGATTAGGGCAAGGGGGTAAAATTTTGTTTTACAGATGACAAGGGATCGGTTGGTGTTTTTTCTCAATCGGTAGTACCAGAGCATGGTAAGTATTATAAGGAAGTAGGCGAGGTTGCGGTGAATGAACTGGACATTCAAGTCCAGAGCTCCGAGGTCGGAATCCTTAACTACTCCGTTAGTAGCCAGTGTATTAGGGAAGTAGACG
The DNA here is from genome assembly GCA_903905685.1 of uncultured Bacteroidota bacterium. Classification (GTDB taxonomy): domain Bacteria; phylum Bacteroidota; class Bacteroidia; order Chitinophagales; family Chitinophagaceae; genus CAIYTT01. Next base: position 14,182 of record CAIVHI010000453.1, read on the forward strand.
CCATTGATGAGGGGCCAAGTTGGTGCCGCTGCTGCAGCTTTCAGGCCCGACATGAAGGCTCCATAAACGAGCTGGATGACGGTGATGGATAGGAGTGCAATCGTAAATCGAATGGCTGGTCGGTCTTGCGTTCTAGCTTGCTGGGGAATGAGGAGGCTGAGTGCAAACCAGAGAGTATAGCATGCCAAGCCCATAGCGGCTATAAAGTGAATTGCCAATGCCATGTAGTGAACGTGTATATCGGTAGAGTTGAGGCCGGTGGCAACCATAAGCCAGCCAATAAGGCCCTGGAAGCCGCCCAATACCAACAGTACCAGGAATGGACGCACCATGGATTTCGTTATTTGCTTTGTGTAGATGAAATAGCTGAAGCCGATGGCGAATACTACAAACAGCATTCGTGCCCA
>CAIVHI010000454.1 GCA_903905685.1 uncultured Bacteroidota bacterium
TATTCTGGAAAATGTTCTCCCATTTCCAAAAGCCCAACAGCGAACTCAAAATTGTTTGTGAAATCAATTATTAGACTTTATGTAATATGCGCTACTTTATTCCGAAGTTCGGTAATACCTGATAATATCGATGGTGTCTCTGTTTCCCTGTTGGGCATGGCGAATCACAGTATCGCACGTCATTATGTCCTGTTCATAGGTTCGAATATCGGTAAATTTATTGGTACCATAGTCTACCCTCACCCATTTGTCGCTGTCGGTTCGGTCATACCTCATAATGATTTTGGTAATGGGTAGGGGCTTTTTGGTGCCGTCGGCATCGGTATAGGTATGGTTAGGGTCGTTGTAGTTTTTGAAGAGGGATATGAACCCGATATCGTCGAAGTCGCCCTGAATCTTTGTTAAGCTGTCGCGGTGATCGTAGAATTTGAACTCGAATTGGGTGTCGCCATGATAAAACGGAGTCAGGAAACCGGTCTTGGGAATCCTCAAAAACTCCGGGGCAACGCAAACTACCGTATCGGGCTTGTCGAAGGGTGCAGAATCTTGGGTATTTCCGAAATTGGCGGCAGCGACGCCCAAAAATGCCGCTGCCGCCAACAGGTATTTCAAGTGCCGCATCCTATTTCAATTCCAATATCAAATCTCCCGTATTCACCAAGGTGCCGGCTGCCAGTTCCACATGCGTTATTTTGCCGTCGTGGGTAGCAGTGATGATAGTTTCCATCTTCATGGCTTCCAATATGAAGAGTTGCTGGTTCTTCTTCACTTCATCCCCGTTCTTTACCAACACCTTCGAGAGCATCCCTTGCAATGGAGCCCCAATTTGGGCTTCATTGCTCTTGTCGCACTTGCGGTTTTCGCGTCTTTCCACCTTTACCGAGCGGTCGCGCACTTCCACGTTGCGGGTCTGGCCATTCAGTTTGAAGAAGACGGTACGATTGCCTTTCTCATCCACCCCGCCAATGCTCAATAGTCTGATTAGCAAAGTTTTACCCCTATCTATTTCAACAGTCGTGTCTTCCCCTTCCTTCATGCCGAAGAAGAACAATGGCGTGGGCACTACCGATACATCGCCATACTCGCGCACGAACTTGATGTAGTCTTCGAACACCTTGGGGTAAAATTTGTAAGACAGAAAATCGTTCAAGTCCAAATCTTCGCCGAATTTGGCTTTGAACTCCACCAATTCTTTATCAAAGTCTACCTGCGGCAAGTGCTTGTTGGGCCTGTCGGTGAAGGGGACTTTATCCTTCAATATGATTTTCTGCAGTTTTTCGGGGAAGCCGCCTTCTGGCTGTCCAAGGTCACCTAAAAACATTTGCTGCACCGATTCGGGGAAGGAGATATGTTCGCCCTTTTCGTAAACGTCCTGTTCCGTCAGGTTGTTGGCCACCATGAACTGCGCCATGTCGCCCACCACCTTCGAGCTCGGGGTTACTTTCACGATGTCACCAAACATTTCGTTTACCGTGGCATACATCTCTTTTATCTGCTCAAACTTGTCGCCCAAGCCCAAGGCAATGGCCTGCGGCTTGAGGTTGCTGTACTGGCCTCCCGGTATCTCATGGCGATACACCTCGGCGGCACTGGCCTTGAGGCCCGATTCAAACGGATAGTAATACTCGCGCACGGCCTCCCAATAGTTGGAGAACTCGTTGAGCATCTTGATGTCATACGGGTTCTCGCGCTCGTGGAAGCGCATCATCTCGATGATGGCGTTGAAGTTGGGTTGAGAGGTGAGTCCCGACAGGGAGCCGATGGCGCAGTCTACAACGTTTACACCGGCATCTATTGCGGTAAGGTATGTGGCAGGCTGTAGCGACGACGTATCGTGGGTGTGCAAGTGTATTGGAATCTTGACGGTATCCTTCAAAGCCTCAATCAGCACTTTGGCTGCGTAGGGTTTCAGCAACCCCGACATGTCCTTGATTCCCAATATGTGGGAACCTGCGTTTTCCAAATCCTTGGCCAGACGCAGGTAGTAGTCCAAATTATACTTCGATCGTTTGGGGTCGAGGATGTCGCCGGTGTAGCAGAGCGAGCCTTCGGCTATTCCCTGGGTGCGGTTGCGCACCATCTCTATGCACGGAGCCATATTGGGCATCCAGTTTAGGGAGTCGAATATTCGGAAGATGTCTACGCCGGTTTCCCAACTTTGTTCCACAAATTTCTCCACCAAGTTATCGGGATATGCGGCATAGCCCACACCATTGGCGCCGCGAATCAGCATTTGCAGCAGGATGTTGGGCACTGCCTTGCGGATTTGCGCCAGCCGCTGCCACGGGTCTTCACGCAGGAAGCGCATACACACATCGAACGTGGCACCACCCCAAGCCTCCATGCTGAACGTCTGCGGAAACAGCACGGCAAACTGCTTGGCCACCTTAAGCATGTCGCGGGTGCGCATGCGCGTAGCGAGCAACGACTGGTGGGCATCGCGGAAGGTGGTATCGGTATAGTGTATTTGTTTTTCACCCTTCAGCCATTCGCAAAACGCATCGGGACCCATTTCCGTCAACCTATCTTTGGTGCCTTGGGGGTAGGGCGTGAACGGATTGATTTGGGGAACGACCGGTTTTTCGAACACCTTGGCGGCATCCTTCACCTTTACATCCGGATTGCCGTTTAGGGTGACGTCGGCCAGGAAGTTCAGGATTTTGGTGCCCCGGTCTTGGCGTGTCCAGAACGACATCAGCTCGGGGTGTTCCTGAATGTAATTTACCGTTGCGCTACCCGATAGGAAATCCTCGTTGGTGACGAGGTTTTCCAAGAACTGGATGTTGTTGTTCACACCGCGAATACGGAATTCGCGCAAGGCGCGGTGCATCTTGCTGGCTGCATCGGGGAGCGAATTGCCCGAGGTGCTCACCTTAACGAGCATGGAATCGAAGAACGGGCTAATCCTCATGCCCGGATAGGTGCTGCCTTCATCGAGCCGCACCCCGAAACCCGTTGCGTTGCGGTAGGTGATGAGGGTGCCGTAGTCGGGCTTGAAGCCGTTTTGCGGGTCTTCGGTAGTGATGCGGCACTGCATGGCAAACCCCATTTTAGGTATGGTTTGCTGGTTGCCCAAGCCTATTTGCGGGTCAGACAGTTTGAAGCCCGACGCAATGAATATCTGGGTCTTGATTAAATCGACACCTGTAATCATCTCCGTCACGGTGTGTTCCACCTGTATGCGCGGGTTCACTTCTATGAAGTAGATGTTTTCATCGGCATCTACCAAGAACTCCACGGTGCCGAGGTTGTTGTAGTCTACCGCGCGGGTAATCTTCAGGGCGTAGTCGTAGAGTTTGGTCAATGTATTGGTAGCCAATACTACAGATGGTGCTATCTCCACTACTTTTTGGAACCTGCGCTGCACCGAGCAGTCGCGTTCGTAGAGGTGGACGATGTTGCCGTGGCGGTCGCCGGCAATTTGCACTTCGATGTGCTTGGGGCGCTCCACAAATTTTTCAAGGAATACCGTATCGTCGCCAAAGGCGTTCTTAGCCTCGCTGCGAGCTTCGGGGAACGATTTGCGGAGGTCATCGGGTGTGCGCACCACGCGCATACCGCGTCCGCCGCCGCCCGAAGCGGCTTTCAACATCAATGGATAACCAATGCGATCGGCCTCGCGCAGTGCGGTGGCCTCATCGTTGAGCGGATCTCGGTTGCTTTCGATGATGGGGATGCCGGCTTTCACGGCAACGGTCTTTGCCGTCACTTTGTCGCCCAATGCGGCCATGGCCGAGGGGCTGGGGCCTACGAAAATGATGCCGTTGTCGGCGCATTTTTGGGCGAACAGGGCGTTTTCCGACAAAAAGCCATAGCCGGGGTGAATGGCATTGGCACCGCACTCCAAGGCAATGGCTATGATTTCATCGATGTTCAGGTAGGGCTTCAGCGGGTCGGCGTCGGTTCCAACTTGGTATGCCTCGTCGGCCTTGTAGCGGTGCAGCGAATATCGGTCTTCGTAGGTGTAGATGGCAACCGTCCGGATATTCAATTCTGTAGCCGCGCGCGAGATACGTATCGCTATTTCGCCGCGATTGGCAATGAGGAGTTTTTTGATGACCATGA
>CAIVHI010000455.1 GCA_903905685.1 uncultured Bacteroidota bacterium
GGCATACACTTCGGAGAGGTTTTCGCGGAGTTTCTTCTCGTCCGCAAAAATGGACTTGTGTTTCGTTGCCATCAGGGTACTGCGCAGTTCTTCAAGTTTCTTGTTGTAGTCGTCCAGTATTTTTTTGGCTTTGGGCTGTTTCACTTTGATCAAGCCTTCCTTTACTTTGGCCTGCTCTGCGGCAATTCTCTCCACCAAATTGGCCAACGACTCATGCATGTGATACAGTTGCATGGCGGTTTCATATTGCGCCTTTCGGTCGGCTTCTGAGAATTGCTTGTTGGTAGTGTCATGCACCATTTGCAGTTTGGTTGTATATTCATCTGCACCTACTTTCAATTTCACGGTATACGTACCGGGCATCACTATAGGGGCAACGAATGCGCCCATATCCAACTTGCTGCCTCCTGATGCTGTTTTGGGTGGCGACCAGCGCAGGTTCCAATACACCTTGTTTACGCCCTTGCGCTTGGTACCAGGCACCGATTGCACCAGCTTGCCGTCGGCATCATAAATATCTAATTTTACGTCCTTGGTGGCCCGGTCGCGCAGGTAGTATTCAATGGGGCTGATGTCGTCCGGGTTGCCACCGCTCCATCCACCTATTGTGGGTAGTCCTCCGCCACCGTATGCGCCCATGGTAATCGCAATGGGTTTGGGGTCGAACAACGTCACTTCCTTTTGCGCTATGGCTTTGTTGATTTGGCGCAGTGGGGAAATGTCGTTGATGACCATGATACCCCGTCCATGGGTGGCAATCACCAAGTCGTTTGTGGCGGGCTGAATCTGTATGTCGCGCACCATACAGTAATCCGGAATGTGGTTCTTCATCCTGAACCAGCTTGCGCCACCGTCTACGGTGGCAAACATCCCGCGCTCGGTGCCCAAAAACAACAAGTCTTTTACCACGAGGTCTTCCTTGATTTTATGGGCAAAGCCGGTCAAATCCGGAGATTTGAACATCGTCCAGGTTTTACCCAAGTCGGTCGACTTCCCCACATACGTACGCATGTCTCCATACATGTGGTTGTCGAAAGTAGCGTAAACCGTGTTTTTGTCGAACCTTGAAGGCTCTATACTGCTCACCCAAGTTTGTGGGGCAATGCCGGCAGCGGCATAGTTGGGTGCTACATTGGTCCAGGTTTTGCCGCCATTGGTCGTTACCTGCAAATTGCCATCATCGGTGCCCACCCACACCAAGTTTTCATCAAGGGGCGATTCGGCAATGCTGAATATCGTGCAGTGGTTTTCGGCCGATGTATTATCCTCGCTCAAGCCCCCCGATTCTTCCTGCTGCTGCTTCTTCTTGTCGTTGGTAGTGAGGTCCGGCGATATCCGGTTCCAAGTTCTGCCTTGGTCGGCGGTCTTGTATAAATATTGCGCAGCCGTATAGAGGTTGTGGTGGTTGGCTTGCCCCATAACTATTGGGGTATTCCAGTTCCAACGCAGTTTTTCTTCGTCTTTTCCCGCTTGCGGAGTCACATCTATCGACTTTAGGCTATGCACATCTATACGGGCCATATTACCGCCTTGAGATTCGGCATAACAGGTGTTTTCGTCGCTGAGGTCGGGTTGCACCCAAAAACCGTCTCCACCGTAAATGTCCACCCAATGCGAGTTGTTCACGCCACCCGGTGCTGCCGAAGGCGCCATCCAACTGCCATTGTCTTGCAGCCCACCATACATATTGTAGGGTATTTTGTTGTCTAATGCCACATGGTAGAATTGGCCTACGGGCAGGTTGCTAACGAACATCCAAGTCACGCCGCGGTCCAGACTGATATATACGCCGCCATCGGTACCCAGGTACATTTGGTTGGTATACTTGGGGTTTATCCAAAGGGCATGGTGGTCGCTGTGCACCCAGCCGCCGTCTTGCGACGCGTCGGTAAACGAATGTCCGCCATCGTCGGAAAACGAAAAACCGAAACCGGGACGATAAATGCGTTTGGGGTCTTTAGGGTCAACTACCAGACAACTGAAGTAAAATGGTCGGGACACCACATTCATGGTAGCGCTTTGCGGCTTCCAAGTCTCTCCACCGTCCGACGATATGAACAATCCGGTTTCTTTGGCTTCAATAATGGCCAACATATTGTCGGGCGCACTGGGTGCAAGCGCAATAGCTATGCGGCCCAACGGTTTTTCAGGTAGGGTATTGGTGATTTCACGCCAAGTGTTGCCACCGTCCATACTCTTCCAAAGACCGCTTCCCTTGCCGCCGGAGTTGAACGCATAAGGGAAGCGCCTGCACTCCCATGTAGTTGCAATAACCACTTTCGGGTCGCGAGGGTCCAAGGTAACGTCCGCGCATCCTGTCCGCTCGTTGACGTACAATATTTTTTTCCAAGTGGTACCCCCGTCCGTCGACTTGTATAAACCCCGATGCTTGCTGTCGCTGAACAAGGGGCCAGGAGCTGCCACATAAATATTGTCCGGGTTTTTGGGGTCAATGCTGATTTTGGCAATGTGCTCGGTGCTGTCCAATCCCACCTTTATCCAATTGTCGCCGGCATCAGACGACTTGTAAAGGCCGTCGCCAATCGACACCGTGTTGCGCATGTTGCTTTCGCCCGCCCCTACGAACACGACCGCAGGGTGTGCCTGATCTACGGCAATGGCGCCAATGCTCATGCAATACTTATCGAAAATGGGCTTGAAGGAGGCTCCCGCATTTACGCTCTTCCAAACGCCGCCGCCGGCTGTCCCAACATATAGGGTTTTGCCGTCTTCGGCCACGCCGTCAATTGCGGTTATACGGCCGCTCATTGTGCCGGGGCCCAGCCATCTTGCCTCAACGGCTCCAAAGGTATAGGAGTTGATGTTTTGTTGGGCGTGCGCGGCAAGGCCGACTACTACAATGGCGGTAAGGCAAAAATATTTCTTCATAAAGTTGTAGTTGCAGAAAAACCGAGGCACGTCGCTATTTTGGTTAAGACGCTGAATGCTCCAAGTGGGTTACTGTTTTTTTCCTGCCAGCTCCGTGGGCACAAAAATATTGTCCGGGATGCTTTTGTTGATGCTTACCGATTTCACCGTCATGGGGCCCGTGCCTTGGTCTATCGACATGGGGAGCACGATGCCTTCGGGCTGTTTTTGGAAATTGCCGAAGGTGGATACTTGTTCTTCTTCTTTGCCGTTGGCTTTTACTTTCTCAACAGTCTTGATTTCATAGTAGTTGGATGCATCGAA
>CAIVHI010000456.1 GCA_903905685.1 uncultured Bacteroidota bacterium
CCCCGCAGCGAATCTATAAAACCGATGCACCTGAAAAACGTTCCGGGTTGCTCAAACAGCAAGCGCCAATTGGCTCCTCCATCGGTAGTATGATATATTTTCCCCTTGCCATTGCAGTACCAGCCATTGCGTGCATCGGTAAAGCAAATGTCATCCTGCTTGCCTGGATAGGCGTCCGTGTTTTGCTTCTCCCACTTGAAAACGTTGGATTGCCCATGGGCCGCAAAGGCGCTCAAGAAAAGCAAGGCGAATATTGTGTGCTTCATATATACTGGATTGGAAAGATCCGCTTTCATACCACCGCGAGCTTCGGCAATTGGCTCAAGGTATTGGCAAAGAATCAAAGATAATGCCGAACCGCCCAAACACCAACAAGGAGATGGTACCCCACCCTTGAGAACCGAATAAACCGGTGCCTGCTGCTTCAGGCTTTTTCCAATGCAAAACGAAGGATTATGCGCGCCCCAGCGTCTCAACACTAAAACGTACGCTTTTATGAAACGATTGCTCCTCGCGCTCTTATTGATAAACACCGCTGCATTTTCACAATCCATACCCAATGCGGGCTTCGAAACTTGGAGCGCATCGGGCCCATTCCTTGCGCCCAACGGTTGGGGAGTCTCCCCTGGGGTGAAACAGAGTACCGACGCGCATAGTGGGAGCTATGCCATGCTTTGTGTGGTAGACACCGCCACCAACCCCATGACATCGGCTTTGGATACCCTCCCGGGCATTGCCTATACCGGCGCCCAAAGCATGACCCCACCCACGCCGGGCAGCAATGTGGGCGGATTTGCCATTACGTCTGTCCCAGACAGCCTTACCGGCTACTTCAAATTCCGGTCGCCAGGCAACGATACGCTGTTGATTACGGTAAGCCTTTACAAATGGGATACCGCGGCCGGCTCCCGCCACATTACGGGCACGGCCACGTTTACCTCCAACATAACCGATACCGCCTATGGTCGCTTCAGCGTGCCGCTGGTAGATACCAGTGCATCCCTCCCCGACTCCGCCATCATCATCATTGCAGCCGCCAACCCACAGGGCAAGGGCCACTTGGGCACCAGCCTCTGGGTAGACGACCTCGCCTTTACTATGACCACCACGTTGGCACAGGTGGTCAATACACCCTCCCTACCTATTTTATATCCCAACCCTTTTACCCACCAAATCAATTTGGAAACCCACGGCACGCCTATAAAGCACATTACCCTGGTCAATATGGCGGGCCAAACCGTGCGCTCCACCACCGCGACCACCATCAATACATCGCTGCTACAGGCGGGTAGCTACTTCGTGGAGATGGAAGACGCGGACGGGAACCGGTATACCGAAAAGGTAGTGAAGGAATAGGCACCGAGCTATTGAAGCTTACATTATGCAACACGCCCATTATCAGCCCCACGATTGCCGGTAGTGGGTACTTTTTTTAGGAAATGACAGGCATGGGCCTCGTTAAATTTCATGTTCCGTATTCCTCCATTATCTTGCATCAGTAAAAAACCTTACAGATGCCCAACACATTTTCAAGTGGAACCGTAACTGTGAACGCCGCCATTGCCAGAGGCAAGTGGATTATGTGGGGCTTTACTGCATTGTTTGGGTGCTGCTTCTTCGGCGGTTTCCTCTTCTTTTTTTCGCTCCAAAAAGTTGGCTTGGCCTTCGCTGTGCCGCTGGTGTCGTCCTTCGTGTTGGTAAATATTCAAAAACGTGCCCAAACCAAGTGGATCAAGTGGGCGTTCGCCAATGTGGATAATGTAGACGAGCTGCTGAAACGGGCAATTGCCGCCAAATTGCTGAATGAAAACCATGAATTCATCAAAAATCTGGATAGGGCGGCCCCGTTTATGAAACAACAACTGGAGCCGGGCGGCCACGAAGCCGATAACGAGCCGTGCGCCCAAATTCCTACATCCGACAACTATGAAATCGATTTCAAATTTCTTGCAGAGAAAGCCTACCACATTGACCCTGTTGAATGCCAACAGTTCGCTGAAAAAACCGAGTATAAGGCCAACATTACGGCAAATGCGGTGCTTTTTTTGGTCGGCCTGTTCGTCGGCAGTTTTTTTTTTCATGCCGATTGTTGTAATACCAACGCTTGCAAAGGTATTTGGCGCTGAATATTACGATTTTACATGGGTTGCGCAGATAAGCATCGTAGTAGGTCTGCTGACCTTTTTTTATTATCTTAAAAAACAAAAAAATAAGAATGAGCCCGTTTTGACCATCTCTGATGAAGGTATTGAAGTCAGGAAGAATGCCTTTGTTCCGATAGTTGAACGAATTTTCTATGGCGGCACAAATGGTTATGGCGGAACCGGGCTCTTTCCTTGGCATACCATATATGATATTGAATTTAAGGCCATCACCCGTGATAAGGGTCGTATTGAAAACGTCCTGTCTTTTTGGGCTAATGGCCAAAACGTGCAAGTCCCGTTTGGCTTCCTCGCTAAGGCGAACATTACCGACATGCGGCACCAAATTATGATATACCAGTATAGGCGGAAACTTAAGAAGAGCCCCGACGGGGGTCGGGCCGGGAGCACTTAAGGGTTTGACTACCAGCGGTCAGCGCTATGCCGTTTTAGAAGAACGCCTCGGCTGCATTACCAGTTCAACTATCGACTTCCAGCCGCCGGCACTCTTCTTGTGATAGATCACCTGCAACAAATTGGGGTTGGACAAGTGCCTCGACTGTAGATTACACCTTACAGGTACCTCTTGCAACCCCATACGCAAGCCGCCGATAAAAACTTTATCCTCAGTATCAATACAGAATTGCCATCTTTCTGCATGTTGGGGCAAAAGTGCCCTATCGTCCTCCTTGTTTTGGAACAGTATGCAAGATAAAATGAATAACATTTAAAATATATTAAATCTAATTCATTAACAACTATCTCACCATCGTCCCCCTGTACGTATTGCCATTTTCATCGTCCACCAAGCTATAGCAATACGCCC
>CAIVHI010000457.1 GCA_903905685.1 uncultured Bacteroidota bacterium
CTTTCTGCTAAGCCCGCATCAAAAAAAGCACCTCTTGAAGCGATGCGACTGCGTAATTTTTTCATTAATAAATTATTACCTTCGCATTTTACAACTCATTTTCAGAATAATCAATTCAAAGTTAATATCGCGCCATTAAACAAAACATTTTTTTTATGAGAAAGAAAATTTGCTTCAAAATGTTGGTTTCGGCGGCCTTGTGTTTGGCCGCACCGATAAGTTTTGCACAACCCGGCATCATTACCACTGTAGTTGGCACTGGCATATCGGGTTTTGCGGGCGATGGAGGCCAGGCCACGATGGCCGAGATCAAAAACCCTACCGGCACCGTAGTCGACAAGGCCGGCAACCTATATGTTTGCGACCGCGGCAACTACTATATCCGCAAAGTGGGTGCAACCACCGGCATCATCACCCCATTTGCGGGAAATGGTACAGGCGGTGCGTTTGCGGGAGACGGTACGCCTGCCACGGCCAGCGGATTTGCACCGAGTGCCATTTGCATGGATACCGCCGGCAACTTCTACTTCACCGATGATGCCGGCAGCTATGTCTACAAAATAGACACGGCGAGCAATGTATACAGGATTGCGGGCACGGGCTCGTTCGCATTTTCGGGAGACGGTGGACCGGCAACGGCGGCGGCCTTATTCCGTCCCAATGGGATTGCTGTGGACAACCTCGGCAATATCTATATCTCCGACTTTGAAAACAACCGTATCCGCGTCATCAATTCCGCAGGCACCATCAATACCTTGGCAGGAAATGGCACGGCAGGGTATACGGGAGACGGCGGCGCCGCCACGGCGGCCGAGCTCCGCCTGCCCTTCGGCGTTGCTGTAGATAAAAACAGGAACGTATATATAGCCGACGGCCAAAACAACCGAATTCGTAAAGTGAATACGGCCGGTACCATATCGACCTATGCAGGAAATGGTACCGCAGGTTTCTCCGGCGACGGCATGGCTGCCAATGCTGCCGAAATCAGCTCGCCCGAGGGCATTGCCGTGGATACTTTCGGCAATGTCTATATCAGCGACTTTGGCAATAACCGCATTCGCAAAGTGAACACCTCATTCATCATCTCTACCATCTGCGGCGATAGCGTTATTGGATTTTCGGGGGATGGCGGACCGGCCACCGCAGCCGAACTGTCGGCTCCCGACGGCGTTTATGTTACGCCGTCCGGAATCATTTACATATGCGACTACTTCAACTACCGTATACGTAAAGTGTTCGACAACCACCTTCCGAAATTTGTCCATGGCAACGTACAAACCCTTGCTGTTTGCAAAAACTCCAGTGCCTTCAACTTGGATTCGATGTTGGCTGTAACCGATTCCGACATGTATGAAACCGAAACTTGGACGGCAGTGACCGCACCGCCTCATGGCGTGTTGATGGCGGCTTATATTGCTGCAAGCGATAGCGGGACGGTAGTGCCCATGGGTATGACTTATATGCCCTATGCAGGTTATGTGGGTACCGACTCCTTTCAAGTATCCATCAGTGACGGCTATTACACCGATACCGCAACCATTCGTGTCAACGTTGTTCCACCGTTGGTTGCCGGCGCCATCACCGGTATAGGCTTTGTGTGCGCTACCCTGACAGACACCTTGCACGACACCACCACCGGAGGTGTTTGGACCTGCAAAAATGCCGATGTTACCGTATCATCCGCCGGAGTGGTCACCGGCGTTTCGGCTGGAGTGGATACCGTATTTTATACAGTATCCAACGTTTGCGGCTCCGACACGGCCCAATTCGTTATCCATATCACGTCTTACTTGGATTGCATTATGGGGATTGCGGAAAACGCCCAGGCATTTGCCGAAGTGGCTGTTTACCCCAACCCCAATACAGGCAGTTTCACCCTGGGCTTCGGCACCCCATTGGCCGAGAAAACCCGGATCGTCATCTCCAACCTGCTTGGAAACATAGTAGCGGAATATGATGTGGCAACGGGCAGCAACATTGAAATCTCGTCGGTATTGCCTTCCGGCATCTACTTGTTGACTATCAACAACAGCCACCTGCATTACAACGGCAAGATATCGATACACCAATAAAGCGATATTCGAAACACTTACTTAAGCGCGGCTCCGAACAAGGTTTGGAGCCGCGCTCGTTTTTTTGGGAGGCCCATGCATGAGCCAATGATAGCACAAATATGTTGTGGGCAACAGCTTTATTATTTGGTTACCACGGTGCCAAGATTAAAAATACTTACCTACTTTAGTGAAAATTTCCAATGCCGATAAACCATGAAGTATGCATTGCTTATTTTAGGTGTCTTGTCCTGCATCAAGGTTTCAGCACAAGACAACAACTATTGGAACCAAATGCCGGGCACGGCGCTTATGGGAGGTGCTGTGGTGGGTGGCATCCGCTCCA
>CAIVHI010000458.1 GCA_903905685.1 uncultured Bacteroidota bacterium
GAGGTAGTGGCCAATGTGAAAAGCCGGGACGAAATCATGTCGCTGCTCTTCATGTGCCTCACGTTCATTTTCGCGTTCAAGTATGTGGATACCAAGAAGGTATGGATGGTGCCATTGGCCATGCTTTGTTTCTTCCTGGCCTTCCTTTCCAAAGAATACGCCATTACAATGGCCGTCCTCCTACCCTTATCGTTCCTGCTGTTCCGCGAAGCAAGCATCAGCAAGTCCATCAAACTGTTTCTACCTTACTTGCTCGTCATTTTCCTGTATCTGTATGTCCGCCTAAAAATCGCGGTGCTCACTTCGTTTGGGGAAGACGCGGATATGACCTACGACAATATCATGAAGTCGGTTAAAAACACCGGCAGCAATGCCGACAAGGAGATATTGAACAACCCTTACCTGTATGCTACGCCGGCGCAAAAGCTGGCTACGGAGATAGCCACGTCGCTCGACTACATCAAGCTGCTGCTCTTCCCCCACCCGCTCTCTGCCGACTATTCCTACGACACCATCCCCTATTCCGACTTCGGCAGCATAAAGGTCTACCTGTCTATGCTGGTGCATGGACTGATGTTCTTATTGGTGGGCTTTTTCGCATTCGTCAAGAAAAACATGAAGGTGGTTTCCTTTGCACTGGCGTTCTACCTGCTGCATTTGCTGCTTGTCAACAACACGGTGTTCGACATTGGTGCCACTATGGGCGAGCGGCTGATATTCCATTCGTCAGTAGGCTTCTCCATCATCATGGCGTTGCTGATTGTGAAGGCTTTGGACTACCTGAACACCGAACGCACGAAAATGGCGGCATTGTCGGTACTCATGGGAGTGGTGACGCTGGTATCGGGATACATTACCGTGACCCGCAACTTGGACTGGAAGAACGATGCCACGCTTTTTGGTGCCGACATCAAGACCACGCCCAACAGCATCTTGGTAAATGCCAATGTGGCCGCAGCCTGCATCAGCAAAGTGGATTTCGAGAAAGACCCCAAGGTGAAAGACGAGCAGTTGCACTATGCCATTGGCCTGCTCGACCACGCCATTGCCCTGCACCACAACTCCTTTGTGGCCGGATTCCTGAACCGCGGCATTGCTTGGTACAAACTGGGCGACATAGACAAGGCCAAGGCCAATATGGACTCCGTAAAGATGTTCTACCCCAGCTACCCCACGCTAAAGGGCATGTACCAACTGATTGGCGACCACTACATGAAGCTGGGCTGGAGCAAGTACGGCCAATTTGGCAAGTATCCCGAAGCTATCGAAGTCTTCAAGAAAGGCTTGGCGGCCGACTCCACCAATGCCGACCTGTGGTACAACATGGGTGGCGCTTACTACTCCAACCGCCAACTTCCCGAAGCCATTAATGCCTGGCAGGTATCCCTAAAACTCAAACCCGGCAACATGCAGGCCCAACAGGGTATGCAGGCTGCCATGGAGCAGTTGAAAATGATGAAGAAATAGGGAGCAGGCACTGAAAAAAAACCTGCACCGTATACCGATGCCGTAGGTATCGCACGTTGAGACGAAGCTCGCCATGACGGGAATTGTGCTGATGGATGAATGGGAACTTGTAGTGGCAATTTTCGGTGGGAATCCTTTGGCGTTAGGGGGAACGCGGTTGGCCCTAACGCATAAAAACATTACCCCCTATTTGAACCTATGGTATACATCCTTGCCATACGCCACAGTGTCTCCCGATAGCGTTGCGGGGCTGTAAATAATGAACACCGGCACCTGCTCCTTGAGGCGCATGGTGGTGGGGGCTTGGCCCTTGATGCATGACTTCACCGCATCGGTGTCTATCTTCTCCTCCACCAAAATATTGCCCAATGCCAGCGGATTGGACAGCCGCACGCAGCCGTGGCTAAAGTAGCGCAAGTTGGAGAGGAAGGCATTCTTAAAATTGGTGTCGTGCAGGTAGATGTCGAGCGTGTCGGTGAGTTCGAATTTGATAACGCCCAAGGCATTGTCGCATCCTGTGCTTTGGCGAAACATATAAGGGAAGTTGCGTTTGGTGTATTT
Source organism: uncultured Bacteroidota bacterium (assembly GCA_903905685.1). Taxonomy (GTDB): domain Bacteria; phylum Bacteroidota; class Bacteroidia; order Chitinophagales; family Chitinophagaceae; genus CAIYTT01. Next base: position 2,029 of record CAIVHI010000458.1, read on the forward strand.
CGCCCAGTCCAAGTCTCCCAGTTCATACACCTTGCCGCCATTGTCTACCACCTGAAACTCTCGTAGCGATGCTTGATGGATGTTGCGCTTGCACTTGGGCAACAAGTCGTTCACGGCTATATCGTGCGGCACAGTCCAATAAGGGTAAAGGGTGACGGCATAGCAGAAGGTAGCCAGCAGCGGCGTGGGAGTGGCCGGCTTGCCCGCCACCACCGTCATACTGAGGGCTATGGTATCTCCGCGAAAGTAGTAAAGCATGCCGGTAGCCACATTCACCTCCACATAGGCAGGGAATCCGAAGTGGCGTATCCAGCGGCGGTAGTTCAACATGGCTGCTGCTTCCCGGGCTTTGGTACTGTCGCCGTTGGCCACGCGCGTGGCAAGCTCGCGCAACAACACCTTTACACCAGCACCATCGGTAGGCCAAGCTATAGCGCCGTGCTCGGCATCCGCCATCAATTTCAGCACCCGGGTAGTGATGTTGCGAAAATCGGCGGCTTCAAACTTGTTCGAAATCTGGTCGCTCTCCATCACCGTACGCGCCTGCGCCCCACAAATAAGGTCGGTAAAAAAACTGAGTAGGGCATCTGTGCAGACCTTATCGGCGGCGGCCGTTGTGGCGGTATCTGTAGATACATCGGTCCGCTGTAGGAGTTCATGCCGGTGGCAGGCATTCGCATTGATGCCGAGGAGGTCGGCACTATCCAATACGCGCAACAAGGCTGCACGGCGCACGGCAAATATGGGGGAGTCGCCATACCAAAAAAGCCGGCCGGCGCGGGCGGCATAAACGGTATCTACCGCCGCAGGGAAGTTCAATTTGACGAAGGCATTTACCACAGTACTCCAAAACATCAACAACGCAACCGGCAACAACACCCAACCTCGCAACATAACGCGCCATTTATCCGGCACTACAAAATTACCGATGATTACCGGGATTGGGGAGGTTGATTCATGCTTAAGGAAGTAATAGGTGACCGGTAGGCCAAAATGAACGAGCAAATCAAGATACCGTGCCCCCTCCGAAGCCCATATCCGCCTATTTTACCTTGGGGTAATACCGCCCCCGGAAAATCTCCATGTGGTGAATGGCATGCCCTACCGTGGCGAAACCCAATGCGAGCACCGAAATAGGGCCGCTCCACAATTGACCCTCCTGCTGCAACATCTCCTCATCGAAACTTTTGAATAGCGCCACCGTACCTGCCCGTACTGCATAAAACTCCTCCAGCAGGTCATCAAGCGGGCGGGTGTTGGCTTGTGCCGTTACCGCATACACGTTTTCATTGAACGCGGGCAAAGGCGTGGCGTCCTTACGGGCATAGCGCAGTGCACGGTATGCAAAAATGCGCTCCACATCTATTATGTGCTGCAATACATCTCGGGCAGTCCACTTGCCGGGGGCATACACATGGTCGCCCAACGCGGCCAAACTATCCCGTTCGGCTTCCAATACCGGCTTGCCGTATTTTACCAATGCAGCTACCAAGTCCAGGTCTTCAACTTTGTTGATGTAGGTATCGTAATGGGCGGGCAGTCTTTTGATGTCGGATCGTTTCACGCAGGCGAATTTGGAGTGAAATCCAAAACTAAAGAGAAATGCCCAATGAAAAAAGGCGGTTGCCCAAGCGGCTTTAGGCAATGCGCAACACCTTTGGGCGGTGGGCCCCACCCTAGCGCGCTTTTCAATAGAATGGCTGCACAGCGTCGCGATAAATGGCTATAGCGAAAGTGGAGCCCGTGGCTTATCTCACCGGAACAAAAAATCCGGAAGATTTAAATCGGTTATTCCCATGGGCTAACCCCTTTTCCCGTTTTTGGCGGGCCGCCTAATCGTGACTACAAAACATTGCTCCCCGACGGTATTGTTGAATGTGATGTAGCAATAGGGCGACACCGCCCGCCTCACCCCTATACGCTTTTGGCCACTACTTTGGCGACAGGCTCTTCCTGAAGGGCAGCAATGATTTTTTCCGCCTGCATGATTTCCCGAACATCGGCATAGGGGCATTGGATGTCGATGCCCGAGATGTCGAACTCGCGGTAAACGGAGTTGCGGGTGTCAGGGCGAAGGGTGCCGGGAGGGGCTATGATGTTGTGGTGCATCTTGTAACCAAACTGCTCGGGGTCGTTCGCAATCCAGCACACTACCGAGGGCTTGCCCAAGGCGGCGGCCGTATGCTGTGCAAAGCTGTCCATAAACAGCCGGATGTCGCTCATGGCTATGAGGACGGCCATGGCGCGAAAATCCACATCGGCTACCGGAAACGTGTGTTGCAACGCGGGTTGGTCTTTGCGGCGGATGTGGAAAATGTTGTACCGGCCTTTGAAGGCTTCCACCACCTCTTGGGCTATGGAAGCCGGAATGTCGCGCGCCCAAGAATAGGGATGCGGATTGGGTTGGTCCGGATTTGCCGGGGCTACCCAGCCATGGGTCTGCATTACCATGTTGGGGAGGCCGTTGCCGGCATTGAACAAGGGGAAGTAGCGTTCGTACTCCATACGGGTGAGGAAGAGTTCGGGCAGCTCGCCGTTGTAGGCTATCCCCAATGCTTCGCACCACACCTTGATGAGGTGCGTTTTGTCGCCATTGATGAAGCCCGATTCGTTGTAAGGTTCGCGGAAAAGGAAGAGTGGCTTGGGGTTGGCTCCGCGAATGTAGTTGTCGTAAAACGAAAGCTGCTCGGCATAAGCAATATTCTTATCGATGTACGGATTGTGCCTGAAAACGATGGGATAGGCCGAGACCACGATGAGTTGGCCATCGGGATATTGTTTGCGGATGGCCCGAACCACAGCCGTAGCGGCCACATGCTTGCCGATGCCGCCGCTCACTTGAAGAACGATTTTTTGCATGGTTTGTATTTTTGAACTCCGTCAATTTGGGTTTTCCCCTGCTACTCCTTTACAAACATTTTCCGCGCACCGCCATTCACGATGGCGCAATACACGCCGGGCGACAACGTGCCCACGTCTGCATCTTGGCTGTATGCCGCGTTGAATTTCCGTTGCAGCACCGTGCGCCCAAGGGCATCCACCACCTCCAAAGCCTCCACAGGCCATGGTGCCGAAATTTTCAGCATGTTGAAGGTGGGATTGGGGGAGAGGCGCAGACCCGCGCCGGCTGGTGCGGTGGGCCGCTTGACTGCGAGGCCACCGTGGGAACAAGTGTCTGTAATGGGGGTGATTTTGCGGATGCGGTTGTTTAAAGCGTCGGCCACCAGCAAATTGCCCATTCCATCGACATTTACTCCAAACGGGGTATTTATTTCCGCATTCAGAGCCGCACTATCATCACCTGCGAACCCGGCGACCCCATTACCCGCGACAGTGTGAATGTAGCCGCAGGTGTCAATCATTCTAATGCGGTTGTTGAACCTATCGGCAAAAAAGAACGCCCCGTTGCTGTCGAACGCATTCTGTAGGTTGGGCCAAATAGCCGCATCCGTTGCCGGTATATCTTCCCCATTATATAGTGAGTCGCCGTTCCCTGCGAATGTGGTGATTACGCCGTCAAGACCAATGCATCTGATTCTGTACCAGCTTGAGAAATAGAGTCTACCCCTCTTGTCGAATACCAATCCTTCGGGATAAACAAGGGATGCTGCGGTTGCAGGGCCGCCATCTCCACTGAAGCCCGCGCTGCCGTTTCCAGCAAAGCGGTGGATATAGCCATTTACCCCGATTCTAAATATCTGGCAAGACGAAACGGTGCCGACATACAGATTGTTGAATTGGTCGTATACAATACTCCCGGGAGCGGGCAAGGAAAACGACGTGGCCGGCAAACTGTCAACCAAATCTCCGGGTACCACACCTCCATTTCCGGCAATCGTGTTAATAATGCCGGTAGATGCGTTGATCTGACGTACCCGATTATTTCCCAAATCGGCGACTGTCAAGTTTTCAGCACTATCAAATGCAATCTGGCTTGGTTGGTGCAACAATGCAGCCGTTGCCGGGCCTCCGTCCCCCGAATACCCTAAAAAACCTGAAGTACCGCCGCAAACCAACCGAGCGCGGTTTCCGGTATCAATCTTCAAAATGTAATTTTGATATTCATTTTCCGATAAATACAAATTCCCAATACGGTCTTTGATTACACAAAGGGGCACACCAAATCCTGTCGCGGTTGCAAGGGCTCCAAATGCAGTGGTAATCGAACCAGTTCCAGCAATCGTCGTAATGGTCTGTGACTGGCAATCTAACGTAAAAACGGCGACAAATAGATATAAAAATTTTATAAATAGTTTCATGGTTTAGGGATTTACATAATCATCAACATATATGCCCCTACGGGAGTTGGGCCTCCGACAAGAACCTTAAAGACTTGATTGGTAATTGGAGCAACCATCGGATAAATTGGAATCCCATTCGCCCACAACCCATTAACATGCAAGGCATTTGGAATCAACGGTCCGGAAGCGGCATTGATGTTGTTGCCGGCAATCATTACGCCGGGTAATGCGGTATCGTTGTTGTTCACACCGCCGAGGATGGCGTTGCCGGATGAGGAAACGGTGTTGTTGAAGCCGCCGCCTATGAAGCCGCAGGCGGCACCCGGAGCAACTGTGTTGCCTTGCCCACCTGCTATGGCCGATGCCAATGTATTGACATCTATGCGGTTGTTGAAGCCGCCGCCTATGAAGCCATGGTCGGAGCCGTTGAGGATCTGATTGGTTTCGCCGCCCGCTATTCCCGAACATGCTCCGGTAACGGTGTTGCCGGCACCGGCACCTATGAAGGATGACGCGCAGTTGATGACGTTGAGCGTGCCGCCGGCAATGGCGGAGTAAGTTGCCGGAAGCGGCATAACCGTTGCAGTGGGTACAATTTGGTTGCCGAAGCCGCCGCCTATGAACGAGCCGTATACGGGTTGCGCCGCAACGGACGAACCAATAATGTTGGCGCAACCACCGCCAATCACCGAATAGTCGGCAAACGTCATGTGCATGTTGTTGCAGCCGCCGGCAGTGGCCGTATAGTCCGACACCGTGGAATTGCTGCAACCCGCACCAATGAAGCCCCAATTGCCGTTGATGGTGTTGGTTTGTCCACCGGCTATGGCCGAATAGGCTATGGGTATGCCTAAGGCGCCGGGGGTGATACCGTTGCCGTTGCCGCCGCCAATAAACGAATAGGGTGCAGGTGCCGAAGCGGAAGGTGTAACCATGCCTATAAAGTTGGTTTGTCCGCCGGCAATGGCCGAATAATCGGAATTTCCGACGATGTTATTGGTGTCGCCACCCAAGATGCCGGAGGCAACGCTTTGCGCTATCAAATTGACCTGTCCACCCACTACCGACGAGCAATCTCCGAAAGACACGTTCTTGCAGCCTCCCGCAACCACCGATGCCAAGCCGGCAGATGAATTTGCCCAACCGCCGCCGACAAACGAATAGGTGTTTTGAGCCACGTTGCCGAAGCCGCCGCCAACCATTGCATAATCGCCGGTAGACGCGATATTGCCACTACCACCACCTACGAAAGAGCAGTTGGACAGTGCTTGGTTGGTATCGCCACCCGCAATTGCCGAGGCGGTACCGAAGGCATTGTGCCCGAAGCCGCCTGCTATTACAGAACAATCTGCGGATATGGTGTTCCCCTGACCGCCTCCAATAGCCGAGCCATACACCGTTCCTCCGGCAAGGCAAATCGTATTGTTGGTTCCTCCGGCTATTATCGAGCAAAAAGTCCGTTCTACTCCACCCAGTGTCGACGAGCCCAAAAGATTCTGGTGTCCGGAAAAAATCCCGCTATAACATCCGGAGATACAGTTTTGGGCACTACCGCCAATAATGTTGTAAAAACCGTTGACGATAATGTTCTGGGCACCTCCAGCAATAACGGACCATTCCGTATTTGCGCAGATTGCATTGTTGTTGCCGATAAATATGCCTCCATTCGGTCCGTCTACAGTATTGCCTACACCGCCGGCAATGGCACCGTTGGGGCCATTCAATATATTGCCGGTACCTGCCCCAATGAAGCCGAAGCTTGCGCCCGTATTTACCGTATTTTTTCCACCACCTGCAATTGCGCCATAGGTATCACCAATGCTGTTCTGCGCCCCTGCCCCAATGAATGCGTAAAGACCACCCACGTTCACGGAATTGCAGTCGCCGCCGGCAATCGCACTGTTCGCATCATTTACGTTGTGGTTGGAACCGCCCCCGATGAAGGCGAAACTGCCACCGGTATTTATCGAATTCTTGTTGCCACCTGCTATTGCGCCATTCAC
>CAIVHI010000459.1 GCA_903905685.1 uncultured Bacteroidota bacterium
ACACTTCGAGATTAGGGATACCAAGACCGAGCACCCGCTGAACGGCGAGCTGTTCGGCTTCGCCGTGACAGACAAACTGCCGCCGGTACTCACCTCCCTAACGCTATATGCCGGCAATGTGTATGAAGATGCCAAAACCATTCTGCCGTTGGCGAAGGTGGGCAACGTATATCGCCCGTCCAAGCCCAAGAAGCCGGGCTGCTGCACGGTGCTGGGCGATACGGTGGCGGTGTGGAACACCCAATTGGGCATAGGCGTTGACGAGGACGACTACATGGACGGTAGCGACAATACCTTGGCACCTTTGACGCTAAGCCTGTTTGCAGATGACAGTCTGCAATGCCGCATCGTGCTGGACGACATTGGCTATGACGAGACCCGCTACATCAATGCCTATGCCGACTATGCCTTGCACGAAGACACGCACCGGTGGTCGGAATGCCTGTTCAAATTGCCGGGCAACCACCTGTATTCCATCTATAAGACATTGAACCGCAATGGCGGCCGCGTAGACCTATCGGACGGCCGGGCACGCCGGGTGCGCATCGAGGTTGTCGACGACAAGGGGAACGTTTCCACATCGGAGTTTGTGGTGAAGCCCGCGCTCAACTATACCCCACCGGCCCCACCGCCGAACTCCCATTTGTTTAGGGTGGGTTACGAAAACAAAATCTCCGACCCCAACATCAACTTCATGCTCGATGCCCGGCAATTGTATGACGATGTGAATTTTGTATTCTCGAAGCGCACCGGCCGCAACCCTTGGTCCGACACGTTCTTACTCCACGACTCCCGTGTGCCTTTACACCACCACTTCGACCTACAGGTGAAGCCCGGCAAACCCATCCCATTTGCATTGCGGAACAAGGTGGTGCTGATGCATGCCGATGGTGACGACGTGGAGGGTTATGCGGCCTTGCCGGCCGGCGAAGGGCGGTTTCTGGTCAAAACGCGCAACCTGGGTAAGTATTGGCTGGATATCGACACCGTGCCTCCAGTCATCCGTGCATTGCAGGCTTCGGCCAATTACTCCAAGTCGTTCCAAATCACCCTATCCGCCAAAGACGACGCCACATCGGTACGCAGGTTTTCGGGGTATATAGACGGCAAGTGGGTGTGCTTTGAGCAGCACGGCAGCACATTCTTCTACAAGTTCGACACGCACTGCCCCAAAGGCAAACACCAACTGGTATTTGAGGCTACCGATGAAAATGGCAATACGGCGAAGCTGAAGTTGGATTTTGTGAGGTGAATATCAACCTCCCACGTTTCAAAATTTTCAAGCGATGGGGAGTTTTGACGACAACCTCCTCCTCGAAATATTGCCGGGCGCGCGCGCAAATACCATGTTGCCTGATTGTTACCCTAACTATGCCTCGTGAGGTATAGGAAAAAATTTGGCCTAAAAACCATCGGAAAACAATTCAGCGACCTTAAACAACAACCTACCCAATATTTATTTTGGTCATTTTATCTTTAAGTTCTTTACCCATTTCAGATAGATTCATTAATGGAAGGATAACCTGCTTAACATTTGCCAATTGTGTCATTGAGCTCAAAAAAGCTCGGAGGTACGGGAACATGATAGCTATAGAGTTATCGTAAAAGTAAGGCGGTATATCTTCAAATAGGCAATTTTCTTTAAAGCTAAACAAGCCCCGCATAACAACAGAAGCAAGAACAACATCTTTCCCCAATTGTTTATACGATGCGGAAAAATTAAAGGTTATTACCGCTGTGCTATTCTCCTCTATATATTTTCCATTTGGGTCAAATGATAAGACCAAACCTTCCACGTCCCCATCTTCTGGGTCAGAAAAGGAAAACTCGGAAATCTTGTAAGAATTAAATTTAAATGCTGCTTTTGGCGCTTGTGTCATGGCGTGAATGTACTAAAAAAACAAAGCTCCGATTTTTCCGGAGCTTCAAACATAACATTTTCTTGACCAAATCTATACCCTATTAGGTCTTCCGATTTGCCAAATAATCTACAAGACCAACTAAGATATTCATCTATTGTAGGGGAATTTACTCCATGTGCTACAATATCTGCCCATTCTCGGGCAAATTCCTCTTCGGAGATTGCCTCCAAATGAGCTATCAAATTGTCCGTTACTGCGTTTTTCATACTTCTAAACTAAATATTTTTCGGGATATGAAATCCTAAAACTGTGCGAAATTAAGTTCTTTTTGTTTATTAGACAATGTTGAACCCGAATACCTCCTAAAATAGCAAATTCTCTGCCACCTTGTATAAACGGTATTTTTGTCTGCTTTGGTGGATAGTCGGCAGCCCTGATTGAATAATAAGTTTCGTCAAATTTAGCCCATTTTTTAGCATATTCTATTATATTAAAAACAGTAAGTGTACTCGCGTCTGTTTTTAGATATTTTTTTAAAATTTCAGATCTCCATTCCAATGCTAATCGTTGGTGTTCAACATTACCATACAAATCAAATGTAGATTCGTCAATTCTCAATTTGGCCTGAAAAATAACATATTCTCTGTATTTTGAACGTCCCCAGTTATGAGCCCACTCCATTTCAGTATCCCAAAAGTAATACCCAAACCCGAGCCACGAACTGCCAGATGTGCACTTATGCGGCCCGTTTTGTTCAAAATAATCTACGTTATTTTTATCCTCAAGGGTTTGATATCCAGTAACTATCATAGATTATCGTTGATACAATAATAGTGAACTTAGGATTACGCCGTACGGGATAGCGCATTTATTTTATCAACGCCCTGCGAAACGATGTATTTGCAAACTATACCCACCCCCCCTTAATACTGGTACATTTAGGTAAATAGCTACCAAGAATATTTACAAATTACGATTACGCAATCTTCTCCACCTGCGAGTAGTTGAGTTCCACGGGCGTAGCGCGGCCGAAGATTTTCACTACCACTTTGAGCTTCTTCTTCTCGTCGTTGATTTCCTCTACCGAGCCGTTGAAGTCGTTGAACGGGCCGTCGATGATTTTGACGGTCTCGCCAATGATGAATGGGTCGGCATAGCTTATGCCTTGTTCGCCCACTTCATCCATCTTGCCGAACATCTTGTTCACTTCCGTTTTGCGGAGGGCCGTGGGATTTTCCTTACCCAAGAAGTGGATGACGCCGGTGATGTTGGTGATGCCGTGCTTGATGTTGTCGTGCAACTTGCCTTCGTTGGCTTCCAACAGGATGTAGCCCGGAAACAGGGTCTTCTCGCGGAGCACCTTCTTACCGTTCACTACCTTGAATACCTTTTCGATGGGGCACAAAACCTGAACCACCGAGGTTTCCCAATGGTTGATTTTGGATTCTTTGTCGATATATTCCTTAACCTTACGTTCCTTACCGCTTACTACCCTTATTACATACCACTTGGTCTCGGCGGCGGGTTTTTCGGTTACCAACACTGTCTCAGTCATTATGCCGCTATTATTTGCCAATAATTTTGTATATCATGGTGAGGGCATTTTCCGAAACCAGGTCCATGCCGAAAATCACCAGAGTTACCAAACCCAATGCTGCGAGAACAATGATGGTCGTCTGCTGCAACTCGTCCCAAGTGGGCCAGGTCACTTTATGGAGCAGCTCGTCGTAGGCATCCTGTATGTAGTTCGTTATATTACTCATAATGGGTTACCCTGTGGGTATTAAACGTTAATAAAAATCCAACTGCCGTAATCCCGTGAGGGAAAACGGCAATCGTTGCACGGGCACGCGGATTCGAACCACGATCAAAGGTTTTGGAGACCTCTATTCTACCATTGAACTATGCCCGTATCTCAAGCTTTCGCCCTTTTTACATCCCGCACGGGCGGACTATAAAAGTAAAAAGCCAAAAAGTTGCGCCTTTTGACTTTTCGTTACGGACTGCAAATGTACCGATATTTTCCTTTGAAATCACAATAATTTTTTTGTTGCGCTCAAGTTGGCCGCTTCCGTGGGTAGGCCTGCCTCGCAGTGGTTGTCGCAACGCAGAGGCATATCGGTTCAGCCAATCGGTGGTTCGGTTACATCTATAACGCTTTCACACCCCGCTGATTACTTTTGATGAAGAAAGCCGAGACTCAACATGCACGTTTCGGTAAACCTTTCGCACTTTCTTTATTATGGATAACAAGACGGTAATGGTGAAAATGACCGTGGATGCCTGGAACATGCTGCTAGACAGGACCACCAAGCTGGTAGACGGCCTGACGGATGAACTATTGGCTGCCGACAGCGCTCCCGGCCGCAACTCGGGCGTATACCTGGTGGGCCACTTGGCGGCCGTGAGCGACCGCCTCATAGATATGCTGGGCGGTGGCGAGCGCCTACACCCCGAAATGGACGAGCCATTCCTCTTCAAGCCCGACAAGTCTGGACTACCCATGCCCACCATCCCCGAATTGCGCCAATCTTGGACCGACATTCACGCCAAGCTGCAGCAGCATATCCTTGCCATGACTCCCGACGAGTGGTTTGGACGCCATTCGGCGGTCTCGGAAGAAGAGTTCCAAAAAGAACCACACCGCAACAAATTGAACGTGCTCATGAGCCGGTCACTCCATATGTCCAATCACTTGGGCCAACTCACCTATCTGAAACCCGGTAAGGTTTCGGAGTAAAGTCAGCCTTCAAATGTCCCTATTCCACTGCCGGCAGTGCATCGCTCTGCAGTGGGAATAGGGTATGCCCGTGAAATAAATATCCGATTACTGTGGCTTTTTTTTAATTTTCCGCATTTTCGAATTGCAGTATTTCGCTCCGGCGTTCGGCAGATAAAGCCCACGGAGGATTGCAGAAACCAATTCCGCAGATGTCGAGGTTTTTTTTGGGGGTCCACAACGTCATCACCGGCAACAGGCTGTTGGCTTTGTTATGTGCCTTGGCCTTGCTAGGCGGCGGGGCCTTTGTGGCCCAAAAACTGCGCTACAAAGAAGATGTAGGCCAACTGTTGCCCAAGGACAAAAACACCACCCCCACCACCGACCTGCTCCAGGGCCTGAATGCCACTGACAGGCTCACCTTCATAGTTTCCCAAAAAGACAGCGGCACGGCCGAAGAGATGGCTGCCTATGCCGCCGCCCTCACCGACAGCCTTCAAACCGTTTGCGCACCCTTCGTGCGCGACATTCGGGCCCGCACGGGCGACAGTGACTTGAAACAGGTGTACGAATTTGTGTACCGACATCTCCCCCTGTTTCTGGACGATGCCGACTATGAAATACTGGCCCGGAGGGTGCGCACAGACAGCATCAACCGCATTTGCCGCGAGCATTTCAAATCCTTGCTTTCACCCACCGCGGTAGTCTCGAAGGGCTTCATCCTACGAGACCCGTTGGGCATTACATTCTTGGCGCTCAACAAGTTGAGGAGGGTGGAGATGGGCGGCAATTTCACCACCAAGGGCGGCTACGTCGTCACCATGGATGAAAAGAACCTGCTGCTGTTCGTCAACCCCACTTACCCGTCCAACGAAACCGCAAAAAACACGGAGTTCGTCAACATGCTGGCCCGTATAACCGGCCATCTGGATGCGCAATTCAAAGGCCATATTGGCTGTTCCTACTTCGGTGGGGCGGTGGTGGCGGTGGGCAATGCCTCCCAAATCAAAACCGACATCCAACATACCTCCGTCTTCGCAGCACTGGGGTTGTTGCTGGTATTGGCGTTGTTCTACCGCAACTTGGGCATACCGTTGCTCATTTTCGTGCCTAGCATTTTCGGTGCGCTGGCGGGTATGTCGGTGCTGTATTTTATGAAGGGTACCGTATCCGCCATATCCTTGAGCATCAGCAGCATCTTGTTGGGGGAGACTACCGATTACTCCATCTATGTGCTCACTTACCTGCGCAACAAGGGCGATGTGAAACGGCTTTATCGCGACATCACGAAGCCGCTGCTGTTATGTGGCATCACTACATCGGTCACATTCCTATGCTTGGTGTTCGTCAAGACCGAGGCGTTGAAAGACCTCGGGATATTTGCCGCCGTGAGCGTGACGGCCTCTGCCATTTTCTCGCTTTTGGTGATACCCGCAATTTATACGCAGAAAGCCGGCAGAAAGCCGCGCGCCAACCCTGCCGACAATTTGGGTGCCTATGCCTGGCATAACAACAAAGGGATAGTTACGGCATTGGCCGTGCTGGTTTTCGCCTGCCTATTTGTGTATAAAAAAGCAGGCTTCAACAGCGATTTGGCTTCCATGAACTACATGCCCGGCAACGTGGCCAATGCCGGCCGCCTGCTAGACAGCCTCAACAATGCCACCGACTCCAAGACCCTCTACTTGGCGGTGGCAGATACCGACTTGAAGGGCGCCGCAAGGCGCAACGCCGCTCTTGCCGGCACACTATTCAAAATGCGGCTCGACCACCGCATTGCTTCCTACGTATCCGCAGCCCCCCTACTGCCTTCAGACTCCCTGCAAAACGCGCGCATCAAGAAATGGTACCGGTTTTGGGGAGAGCCGAGAAAGAGCGACGTGATTGGCGACCTTATTATGGGCGGACAGGCTGCCGGATTCAAAGAGAGCGCCTTCATATCGTTCTGCGCCACACTCGACAAAAAATTCAACACGGTGCCCTTCGAAGAGTTGGAACGGGTAAAGACCTTCAGTCTCTCGGAATTCATCTCCCATAAGAACGGCCGGTACACCATCATCACGCCCGTCACAGTGCCCGAGTTCAAGCTGGCGGGCTTTTTCGATGCCATAAAGTCCTATCCCGATGTGGTGGTGATAGACCGCAAGCAGACCAATGAAACCTTCCTGTCGTCGCTCAAAGACAATTTTTTGAGACTCATCAACTACTCATTGGTAGCCATATTCATTTTGCTCTTGTTGGCATTCGGCAGTTTGG
>CAIVHI010000460.1 GCA_903905685.1 uncultured Bacteroidota bacterium
CGGCACCTGCCTGCCCGCCGGCAATGGAATACACCCCTTCTTTGCCGTGATAGCTGGTAATGGAAAGGGTTATTTTCTGCTTGGTATCGTTTTGCACCCCAATTATGTAAAGCGTCTCTGTGGTGTCTTTGTATTGTTGGTTGAGCGTAGCTGGGTACACGGTATTGGTACTGAATATGTATGGTCCTACAGTTACATTCATGTACGGATTTGGTGTTGTCAATCCGGGAGTCTTTCTACAACCTGCAACGGTTGCAAGGAGGGCCAGCGCCAAAAACGGAACCAACAATTTTCTCATACTGTGTGCGTTTGCGCTAAGGTAAATTTAAATCCCCTATTATCCAAAAATGGCGCTCCTCGCGCCATTTTTGGAATATTCGTTTTGCAACCTTGCTTTCGGAAGCTTATAAGCTAAACGTTAAGGTTTGGTTGTTGTTCCCGGTGGGGTAGAAAGTCTCGGTGGTAATATGGACGGGGTCGATTGTTTGAATCTGCAAGCTCGAATAAGCATTGTAATAACCCATGCCATAACTGCCGTTACCAACGCTCACTGATTCATCGGTTTCGGCCAAAGTGCCATAATTCACTTTCAGCGTATAGATGGTATTGAAAGACGAATTGTTGATGATAAGGTAAAAATAGTTGGAGTTCACATCTAATGGCACAACATCTATGCCGGTAGCCGGAAAGGTGTAATAGGTTGCTGCCCAATTGATGACTTCTCCCGTTGCGCCTGCCGTACTTGCACTTGCAGTGATGGTGTTGCCATATTCGCCCGTGTAAGATGCACTTGCCCCTGCCGGAATTCCTATCGTTGTTCCGTTCACGTTAAGGTTGATTGCGGTGGGAGCGTTGTTGTTGAATGTGATGGTAGTGACGTTGATATATTCACAACGCGTGCCGTTATAGCCCAACGGGCAAACGCAAGTCCCATTGTCGCAACTTCCCCCGTTAAGGCAAGATACGCCCGAACAAGGGTCCTTTACGCAAGATGTGTATATGGTGGCGCTACCAGCAATTAGCACGCCAATAAAGAACATCAGGATTTTTGAAATCTTCATAAACGGTTGTTTTTGTAAAGGTTAAAAGTTTCTACAAAGTTAGGTCAATTATCGTGCCAATATATAACCGCGCCGACCGGCGATTCGCGCCGGTTCCGCGTCATCAAGATTTTTTAGGGGAGATTTTGTCGGCTTGGCCGTTCAACCAATCCATTACTATTTTCTTATCTGCATCGTTCATGATGGCGTTCTTGTGTATCCAAACATAAAAATTGAGGGGCATGTCGCCTTCCTCCATTTCGTGTGCACACTTGCGCAATTTTTTGGCTTGGCGCTCGGGTGTATACTTTCCAAATTCCGAAAAATTGACGTGGTGCTTTCCTTCTTGAACATGGTCGTCTAGCCACCAAGCAACGGGCTGAATCCTGTTATACCACGGGTAAGCCGTGTTGTTGCTATGGCAATCGTAACACGCCGTTTTCAATAATCCTAAAACGGTATCGGGCACTTGGCAAACCTTGGTGATGTCGTTTGGGGTTTCCGAAGTGTCATTATTCTTGGCCGGATGGAATGCCTGTATAACCACCAAACCCAAGAATGCGACAATCAAAAACCTGTTTATGACGACTTTAATTTTCTTTTTGTCCATAGACCACAAGATACGGCAAATATTTATTGTTTAACTCTACCGCAAAAGAATGTTTACCGTCGTCACTCTGAATTATCCGACCTTATCAGTGTGGAATCCGTGACCTGAGTGGCAATTGAATGATTCGAAATCATGAATAGCGCTCCAAGCAGCAATCGGTGCGTTGATGAGGACCTCCAGGTTGTTAATACCAACGTCGGGCACCCCCCAGGGTAGCGAAGCAAGGAGGCAAATGCCCAATAGTCGGCCTGCCAACAATAGCGCCTTTTTCAATGCAAGGGTGGGGCTCGGCTATGGAATCTGCCTGCCAAACCTATGAAAATTCAAACTTGAAACTAACTTTAAACGATATTATGTTAATGCAAGCCTAAATAAATTTTGGGTTGAATTGCGAAGAGGCTTAGATTTGCCATTGAAATGTCATTTGGTTTGCTTAAATAATTGGTTGATTTTCCCAATTGTGGGTTAATAATTCAGAACCGTAAAAATCGTTAACGATGTCAATGCGCCAACTTAAGATTACGAAGTCCATTACGAATCGCGAAAGTCAGTCTCTTGAAAAGTACCTTCAGGAAATAGGAAAGGTTGACCTGATTACTCCGGAAGAAGAAGTACAGTTGGCAATTAGGATAAAGCAAGGCGACCAACGGGCACTTGAAAAACTCACGAAGGCCAATTTGAGGTTCGTGGTGTCGGTTGCAAAACAATACCAAAATCAAGGCTTGTCGTTGAGCGATTTGATAAATGAGGGTAATCTGGGTTTGATCAAGGCGGCACAACGTTTCGACGAAACCCGCGGTTTCAAATTCATTTCTTATGCAGTGTGGTGGATTCGCCAATCCATCCTTCAAGCACTCGCAGAGCAGTCGCGCATTGTGCGCCTGCCACTCAATAAAGTGGGTCTATCCAACAAGATAAGCAAGGCATATTCACAATTGGAACAGGAGTACGAGCGTGAACCCTCTACCGAGGAATTGGCTGAACTTTTGGAAATAGGTACCGAAGAGGTGGAAACTACTTTGGGGGTGGCCGCGAGGCACGTGTCGGTTGATGCGCCCTTTGTTGATAGCGAAGACAATACTTTGCTCGACGTGCTGGAAAATCCAAATTCCGATTCGGCAGATGCAGATTTGAACCACCACGACTCGTTGAGGTGCGAAATCAATCGCTCCCTCAGCACACTAACCGACCGCCAGCGCGATGTCA
>CAIVHI010000461.1 GCA_903905685.1 uncultured Bacteroidota bacterium
GCGTGAATACGGCATCTGTTGAGGGATTACGAAGGCGCAACGCTGCACTTGTAGCTGAGAGCACTGTATCCGCACCAAATGCGTTCAAAGTTGTTCCGGGCTGAACGGTATCGAAACGGGCACCGACAAATGTGATGCTGTCGCCGCTGAAACCAAGCGTCGGCATCTTCAGTATGGTGAGTGTGTCAACGTTGCAATTGAAGTAGCAAATCAGCGTATCGCCGGTTGTAACTACGGGAGGTACAACGACAACACCTGTAGGGATGGAGCGATCTTTTACACAAGCTCCAAGAATGGTAACTGCTGCCAACAAGGCAAAAACTCTATTTTTCATATAATATTTTGTTTTTCGTTTTGTGTTAGTTTTCACTCAAATTTTAGAATACGATTTGATAACCTAAGCGAAGTTGACCAGTGTATTTGAGCGCATCAGAATTGGAATCTTCTTGCAATGGGATGGCATATTCAAGTTTGAAAACCGAAGCAAAGCCGTTCAATTTGTAAGCATATCCAAGAGACAGCCAATGCATACTTCCAGGAACGAGGTCATTAACGTTTACGTCTTCATACTTGGCGGTGAACACAGACCGGATTTTGGCGAAATCATAGTTGGCATCCCAAACAAAGCCGCCGGCATTGATAACACCCTTATTGACCGTAGAAGATGTACCGTTAAACAGTGGGTCTGATGTGTCGGCAGGTTTTAGTTGCATCAAATCAACTTCAAAGTTGGTAGAGAAGCCTTTATACATGAAGGTAACATCGCCGCCATAGCACAGGCGTTTGCCGTTGATGACGCGCAAACCATACTTACCGGGAGCATCAATGCCTATAGTTTTTCCGGCAGGCTGGGTTTTGTCGGCATAACGGGCATCGAGGGCAACGCGCAATTGCGGAGTGGTTGTATGTTCTTCATCAATTACGCGGTACTTCATCTTGCCATTCAAGCAATATTCCGCACGACCAATGTATTCAAAGGTTCCGCTGGCATCGTTGCCGTATTCGAAAAAGTTTTCACCCATACCGGAGTACGCACCGGCATAAAGGTTGATATGGTTATGCATCAAACTGGTATTCAAAGTCAGACCGAAATCGCGACGAGAAAACAGATCGCCACCATTCAGGTTGGCATGTGACCACATGGGCGTCATGTGTTCGGGCTCGATTGACCCCAATGCGAACGGCAATTTGTCGAAACCGAATTTGATGCCCACTTTATAGCCATCATAACGTAGATATGCGGCCTTAAAACCGGGAGCGGCCGGGTCGGCAGTATTCTGTGTGGCAGCGGCCGAAATAACGTCTAACAAGCTCACGTGGAACTCATAAGTGAAGTGATTGGCCGTTTTACCCAGCAAATCCACATCACCGTCTTTCATGGCCCAGCCGTTGTGGCTCAAGTTGGTTTGGCCCGCTTTCAGCACGCGGTATTCGTAGTAGCCTGAAACGCGTCCTCCTATTTGGAGCGTATTGCCTCCGTTGCTGAAGGTAAACTGTGATGCGGCGGTGTCGCCTGCGAATTCCGAAAATTGTGCTTTGGACGTATTGGAAATCAATACCGCCGCAACTGCAAATGCTAGAACTTTTCTCATGTTTTATTGGTGGTTAATATTGCTTATGTTTTTGAAATAATAAATTTTCCTGCAATTGTCTGATGTAATGATCATGTTCCCGACCCCATCAAAGTCCACACCTTCAGGGTCTGCCATTTGGAACCGCTTAATAGAAGTAATAGAGTAATCGGTCGGACTGCAATTGAACAATGCGGATGCACTGCTGCTCAACAAAAACAGCTTACCCTCGTGCCAACGTGCCCCAGCCATCGATAAGTCGGCGAAGCGCTTGTCTATTGCAGCAAGTGGATAGCGGTGCAATTCATGAAACAGGGTATCGAATTCGACAAGTGTGGCCGGGCGTTCCGCAACCATAATGAAGCAGTTCTTTGCATAATTGTAAGTGATACCCTCATAGGCCCTATTCAGCCCACCCTCCCATTTCACTTTGTAGCGCGACACCAAGGCCAAATCAGACTTGCGGAATTTGAACACGATACGCGGCTTTTCGTCCGTCACGTAAACAAAGCCGCCCTTTATTTCCACCCCTTCAAAATCCATCCCTTCAATGGGCGCTTTGCGGATTACCTTTCCGGCCATATCGCATTCAAACAAAATGCCACGGTCGCTCACAATGAACAAGTGCCCGGTCTCTCTGTCGAAAACTACGTCCGAGGGCTCAGGGATGGTTTTCAGGATGTGCGATTCGGTAGCACGCAGTAGTTCTACTCCCTTGTTGCTAAAACCAAATGATTCTGCTGCTCCCGACCCTAAAGTCGCAATCAACAAAAACAAAATGTATTTTGGCCGCATACCGAATTGCATGAATTTTAACAAGGTGCAAAGATTATCACTGAATGTTACCGGAAGATTACGGCTGCGTTAACAATTTAATTCAATAATTATCAGCCGTTTAACATGACTGCATTTACGAATACCAAAAACTACAGGCCAAAAGTGACGAAATGAGTGCCGTGGTGGATGAATAGGCACATGCCCGGTACACGGGGTAAATAGATTGTAAAAAAGGACGAGGCACCCTGCCGGGTACCTCGTCCTTTTTTACTTGTATAGCGTCTTGGTCGCGTTACTGCTTCACAAAAACGGCAGACACTGAGTTGGTGCCTACGGCATATTGCAGGAAGTAGACGCCCGGCGAAAGGCCGCGAGTATCCAATTGTAATCCTTTACCATATTCGGCTACCGGTAGGGTAACCCGCCGCCCCAGTGTATTCGACACAGTGACGGCACCCGGTGAAAGTGTAGTTCCCGTCAACATGACATTCAAAATTCCCGAAGTAGGGTTTGGGAAGACGGTCACGCCATTCTGTAAAGAAGCGGCAACCTGCTTTACGGCTTCCGGCAGCACAGGCAATGGATTGTAGAAGTCGTTCCAAGCGGTATCGGCATACACCAAAATGCTATCAAAGGTGCCGCTTGGGCAACTGTTGAGGGTGTCGGGATTGGTGGTCACCATGGCAATCGTCATTTTGGTTGTGGCTCCTGCGGCCAGAACGTAGTCGTTGGTAGTAACGATAAACCTGCGGTCGCCCGGTGTATTGTTGCAGTTGCACTCCGTCCATTGGGCAGTATCGCCCCCCAAGGCACCGTTGTAGATATAGTTGCAGTTAGGGCCCGAACCGTATCCATGGCACGGCACTCCGGGACCGGCAAAGTCGTTGGTGAAATGATGCCCATTGCGCAGTTGGGAGTGGAGGTAGTGGTTGTATTCGGTATCCACCAGGGGATTACCCACAATTGAGGAATCATTGTTGTAATACGTAAAGCTACCTGATGCCCGGTATATTCCTGCACTGTCGCCAGGCATGTTTACGATGGTCACACCTGTCATCGGAATAAGGCTGTCGAATGAATTTACCGGGAACCCGCCTGAAAGGCCATCCCTTGGTATACCATTATATATAATGCCCATTCGGCGAGAGGAATCAAAGCCTATAAAGTCATCATCAAAAAACCCTAAATCCAAATCGGCCCAAATACCCAATCGGAAACCGGTATAGTTGTGTGAAGACTTGTTGATTACGGTATAGCTGTAGTAGTCCACATTATCGATGAGGGTATTGCGCTTGTAGGCATATGCCAACGCATGCACTTCTACACCAAGTGGCCTACCCTTGGTTTCGGTGTGGGTGTGCCCATTGTCGCTGAACACCCAAAATAGCGCCTGCTCACCGTTGAAGTCGGGATACTCGCCTTCGAGGGGTTCGTAAGTCCCATTGCCGTTCAAATCCACAAATGGAGCCATATCTTCGGTTATGGTGAGCGACACTCCCCCATTGCCCTGTGTATAGATATTGCCCTTACCGGGCCATCTGAGGATGGATGCCGGGGTGGTAACCGTATCATGCGTGGTGAAGCCCAAGAATGCTTGGATATCGGTGCGGTTCACCTTCCATATCTTCGCCCACATATGCGATGTGGCATAAGGAAGCGTGTCGGCGCTGTTCAACGGGCCGGGCCAATAATCGTTACCGTTTTGTCGGTAGGTCTGGGCGGATATATGCAACAGCCCCGCTTCATCGGTACCCGACATCCACAGTGACCCGGCAAAGCCGATATTTTTACCTGAACCCTTTGGAAAGCCACAGTCTGCAATCCCCAAAGATGGGTCCCACCACATGTCGCCATGCACCATCACGGATGCACTAATATTGTTGATGTCGAGCGTATCGCGCGTGGTAAAGGGCGATTGCGCTTTGGTATGGAGTGCGAGGCACAGACCAACCAATGAAAAAAGCAGCTTCTTCATAATTACTTGTTTTTAACTGTCGATTAAAAATAATGCGCAAAACCAATAATTGACATTGCACTACATCATAATGACGTATAAAAGTAGGATTTGCTTGGGTGCAACAGCCTATTTATTTCGGCCCTGCACCCACAAGTAATGGCGAGCAGACTAATGGCACCATAAATGGGCGGTGGGTAAAATAAAAGTCGCAGCGCATACCATGGGCACACGCTGCGACTACCCAATGAAATATGCTTATTCTACTTCGTCGGTAAACGTAATGCCGAAGTGTCCCAATTCTGTAAGGACAGGACGATAGACGGCCGGCATCGTTGGGATAACCACGCCCATTGGCGGCTGTATTTTACCCGTCAGCACCAATTTGGCCAGAATACCCATGGGCAGACCAACCGTTTTGGCCATAGCGGAGTGGTCGCGGCCTTCACCAATCACGGACATCGTACTCGTCAATTTCACCTTGCGGCCCTTGTGGTTATATTCGAATTCATGCTGCATCAATACCATATCCCGATCGTCTGGAGCCATGCCCCACTTCGATTGGAGGACGTCGAGCAGGATCTCGGCAGAAGTTTTTACACCATCGGCAATAGGCGTATTGTTGAAGAGGCCCAACCAATTGAGCAGGCTTATCGATTTATCGGTCTCTGCAACACCCAATAGCGAGGCAACGTGGCTATGTAGATTGGCATCGGCGGGGCAGCCGGTTGCCGCTCGTAGCCAACCCGAGTAGGTTGCACCAACACGCTCAACACGGTCATCTTCCTTGGTCAGCCCCAGTAGCACTACGGCATGCCAACCCTTGATAAACGAGGAATGGCGGAGGGTGGCGCGCAGGAAGGTTTTTATTTCGGGCACATCGTAAAGCCCCAGATACCGATAGGAATCCCTATTGGGATAGAAGGCATAGTTTCCCATATCGCCAATCTTTATCTTTTTCGATGGCTCGAACATCTTCTCGTAAGGCACTTCAACTTGTTTTCCCGATGCCAAGTATTTGGCTCCGCCTTTACCGGCCACCACTACATTCATGGGGTTCCAAGTGAATTTATAATGCCAAGGGTTATTGTCGGACTCGGGCGCAATCAAACCACCGCAATACGACTTAAATGACGTTATTGAGCCTGCGACCCGTTGAATGCTGTGGATAATTTTGCTGGCCGTCATGTGGTCGATTCCGGGGTCGAGACCCATTTCGCACATGAACATCAAGCCGGCCTCTATTACTTCTGCATCCAGGGCCTGCATTTCCTCGCTCATATAAGACGACGTAATCA
>CAIVHI010000462.1 GCA_903905685.1 uncultured Bacteroidota bacterium
CGATATTGAGCGCTGTTGCTTGCTGCTCTTTGTTAAGTCCTAGACACAAGGCAGCAGCAGCAGTTGTACCAAACATGCCAATTGTTGCGGTCGAATGATAGCCTCGACGGTAATGCTCTTCGTTGCTTGCATGGTTCAGCTTGCAGGTAATTTCAACACCCGTATGTAACGCTGTTATAATCTCGCGCCCGGTTGATTTCTTCTCCTCCGAGAGTGCGAGGAGCACCGAGAGTATTGGAACTGTCGCATGAATGCCTCCATTGCGTGCAGACGAGGGTTGCGGACCTGTATCGTCGAAGTCATCAGCATGCATAGAGAGGCCATTTATGAAGGCAGCAAAGCGCGGTGCAAGCCTCACCGGGGCGCCAATTACTGTGCTACTTCCCAATGCCCCGCCACCATTTTCCAAGTAATCTAGCGCAATTTTTGCTGCCTGGGATTTTGCGCCGGCAATGCCACATGCGATTGAGTCTAGGATGTGTGTCTTGCCTAATTCTATCATTTCTTGAGGCAGGGACTCATATCGAACAGAGCCCATAAATTCCGTTATCTCTTCGGTGAGTTCGATATCGTCATTCGCCATTCGCGTCCCCTTTGTTACGCCCGCGTTTTCTGTCATTTATTAGGTGAGGTTTTCCGACTGACTTTAGACGTAAATTCTCGCAATCGGAGCTTGCGGGGAGATCAAACACCTGTCAATATTTGTTTGAAACACTGTTTCTTTATAAGAAACCCCCAGGAGCTTGCAATGAAATGTCTGAATGTGATCGGGGCGTGGATTTGTCTCGCATTAATCTCAACACAGTCGATTGCAAAAGAGCCAAGTTTCAAGGATCAAAAAATCTCAATATTGATCGGATATGGGGTCGGGGGCGGATATGATGTTTACGGGCGGTTGGTAGCCAGCTTCCTTCCTAAATATCTAGACGGCGCGCCAATCGTCATTCCACAGAATATGACCGGTGCAGGAAGTCTGCGCGCCGCGGATTTTATCTATAACGTTGCTCCGAAGGACGGCACCACCCTTGGTGTTATTGGCCAAACTATTCCGATCGACGAATTGATGGAGGATGGCAAAAAGACATTCGATTCTGCAAAATTTACCTGGATTGGCCGAATGGCTTCGGGTGTGGAGACTATCACAACCTGGCACACGAGCCCCGTGCGAAGCATGGATCAGGCCCGCTCTACAGTTGCAGCTATTGCGGCAACGGGTCCATCTTCTGGTTCAGCTATATATCCGATCGTTTTGAACTCATTGATAGGTACTAAATTCAAAGTTGTCAGCGGCTATGCTGGTACAAAAGAAATGCTACTTGCGATGGAGCGCGGCGAGACCGATGGCTGCGGTGCGATTAATGTTTCGACATTGACATCTGAATTTCCGCAATGGCTGACTGAAAAACGGGTTACAGTTCTGACCCAAATATCAATCGAGCGTCATCCCGCTTTTCCAGATGTGCCAACCTTCGTCGAGCTCGGAACAACGGAGCGACAGAAGCAAATTCTTAAACTTTTTGCTGCGTCGGGTGATATTGGCCGTGCGTTAATGGGGCCCCCCAGTATGCCGCGCGATCGCACGGATGCTCTTCGCAAAGCATTCATGCAAGTAATGGTCGACAAAGAGCTGGTTGAAATTGCAACCAAGCAAAACATAGATATTTCGCCGATGGAAGGCAGTGTCCTCCAAAAGCTTGTGGTCGAAATTGGTTCGACACCTGAAACCGTAATAGCTGAGGCGAAGGCCGCCAAAACCCCTACTCACTGAAGTTTCGTCAACAGCGGAGTTAGGAACAAAACCATGATTACAAACAAAAGCCCTATACGGCGAGGTTTGAGACTGACTTTACTCGGTTTCTTTTTTATCAATCTATATTTTTCCAGTTTATATTCTTCCGCTTCACAAGCCGCTCCGGAAATTGATAAATTTTACGAAGGGCGCCTAATCAATCTTGTTGTTGGTTTTAATCCCGGCGGCGGATATGACGTTTATGCTCGTTTGTTAGCCCGCCATATGGGTAGGCATATTCCAGGTGCACCCACAGTTACTGTGCAAAATATGCCAGGTGCCGGTAGCCTTAAATCGGTTCGTTTTCTGAATTCTTCTGCTGGAAAAGACGGGACTGTGATAAGCACTTTTAACCCCGGCTTAATTGTACAATCGATTGTAGCACCAGAGAAGGTAAATACTGATTTTCAGAAATTTGCGTGGCTTGGTAGTGTCAGCGAAGATATTCGCATGTGTTTTACTTGGCAAACACGCAAATGGCAGAACCTCAAAGATTTACAAAGTCAGAAAGAGATGCAGTTCGGTGGCACATCTCCAGGTACTCTCGGCTATATCGAAGCGCGGATCATTAAGGAATATCTAAAGATCCCGCTGCGATTGATTGTTGGTTATCCAGGTAGTGCTGAAAAACGAATTGCGATTGAAAGTGGTGAGCTAGAGGGTGATTGCGGTGGTTGGGTCAATGTGCCCGAGGAATGGATTATAGGCAAAAAAGTTAAAGTCATTGTTCGATTCTCGCCGAGCTTAATTCAAGGGCTTGATATTTCGATGCCCTATGCGGGCGATCTGATAAGCGGCAAGTTGGAACGTAGTGCCTTTGCACTCTTGATGGCGCCTGAGGAAATAGGCCGTCCTTTCATTATGTCTTCTGAGGTTCCACCAATGCGTTTAGCGTCAATGAGAGACGCTTTTCAGAAGACTATGGCTGATACAGAATTTCTTGCAGATGCCAAGAGACAGCGTCTAACGGTTACACCGATGTCTGCAGCGCAGGTCGATTCTCGTTTGATGCAGGTTTACAAAAGTCAACCAGAGGTTGTTGC